>CAVKLF010000005.1:0-53962 GCA_963657075.1 bacterium
GATTCCTTCTTTTGCTGGCAAAATCTCCTTATCCTCGGCAGTTGCGGATTTGAGGGAAAATAAAAAGTTTATATTTCCTTCCACTCGTCTATCGTTCCCTTCTCCGAGGAGAAGTTGACACCTATCTGATGGACCTTGCGAGGGCCTTGGGCATATTCTCGGGCATAGCCTTTCTCTTCTATCTGTTGCAGGGCGATATCTGCTGAGCCATCGAGCTTGAACTCGAAGATGTAGACATCGGTCTTGGTTTCCAATACGCAGTCGGCACGTCCTTGGCTTGTTTCCTTTTCATGGAACAGGAGGAAGCAGCTTAACATACGTAGCAACAGGTAGAACGTATAATGAAAATGGCGTTCGTACTCTCGCTCGCTGTTTCTGCGGCGCACGGTGTAGGGGATGCTCGCCAGAAAGGCGGCCATCGACTCCATAAACTCGGTCAGTTTGCGGGCTTTCAATTGGTGAACAGATTGTATGAGCCAACTGGCAGAGTCGGTCTTGGTTTTCAAATAATCGTTGGCAAGGATGGTCAGAAGGCCCTCGCGAACCTCATTGTTCGGAATGTCGAGCATGTAAGACTCTGTGTCCCTTTCGTAGTCTTTGATTGTGAGGTAGCCACTTTGGTAAATCATGGGGAGCGGCCTCTCCACGTCTGCCTTGTAGTCATCAAACTGCGGCACACCGTAATACTTGCCTACGAGCTCGTCCAAGTTCTCGTCAAAATGGTTGAGCAGACGCACCAGATACGTCGGCGTTCCACTCTTAAACCAATAGCCACCGAGATTTACGTGACTGAAGGCATTCAATAGGCTGAACGGATTGAACACGTCCATCATGCGCTTGCTGAAGTGATAGCCGTCATACTTCAGTTTTAGCCTCTCCAGCATTTCTTCTTTACTGCATTCGTACTCCTCTGCCAGCTCTTCTATGGGTTCCGCAAAGTACTTGACCAGTTCGTCCTTCGTAATGCCGCATATAGAGTCGTATTTCGAGGATAGGCTAATGTCATCGGGCTGGTTAAAGCCGCTGAACATGCTTATCTGTGAAAACTTTGTCACACCTGTCAGGAACACGAAGCGAAGGTCGGCATCGGCAACTTTGAAGGTGGAATAAAACGACTTCATGATGTTGCGGTGCTTCTCCTCAAGCGTCATGGTTACGCCCAAATGTTCCACCTTGAAGTCTAGGTCGATAACGTCAAGTATCGGCTTGTCGTATTCGTCTATGAGAACTACCACGCCAAGTCCTGTCTGTTCGTGGATATCGTGCAAGACTTGTTGAAATCTGCGTCCTACGTCCTTATACTTTGGTGCTATACCATATTGTTCCTCCCACTTGGACACTTCTCCAGAGAGAATTTCTTCCAGCGTTCCGTCATTAAGAAAGTTTCCAGATCCGAAGTCCAAACGGAGTACTGGATATTCCTTCCACTCTGTCTCTAGTTTCTCCATGGCAAGTCCCTTGAACAGTTCCTTCCTGCCCTTGAAGTAACATTCGAGTGTAGACACCAGCAAGCTCTTTCCGAATCGGCGCGGGCGACCGAGAAAGAACGTGTTCCCGCGTGCAAGTTCGTATACTAAGTCTGTCTTGTCCACATAGACGAAACCACCTTCTATGATTTTATCAAATGTCTGTATTCCTATAGGATATTTCATATAGCTCTTATTTTTTCGCAAAATTACATATAAAAAAGGTAACTGCCAAATATTTTTGAAGAAAACATACAATATTCTCCCACTTTCATAGTTAATATAATAAATGTAAAATTACAACAAAAACATACAAAAATTTAGACAACGATTATGGCACATGATATAATTGCGATATTGGGAGCTTTCTTGTTGAGTGCCCTCTGTGGATTTCTCTTCATTCCAGCCCTCCTTAGCTTCTGCAAAAGAAAGAACCTACCCTTCTCTGCCGCAAGAGTTATCTTGGCATACAGCTTGTTGATTGTGCCTACCTTCGATGTGGTACGTGTCATCATCCACCGACTGAGAATCGGGAAGCCCATCTTCGATGCCGACAAGAGTCATATCCATCATAAGCTGATGGCTGTGGGACTTTCGCAGCATTACACATTGGGTGTCATCTTGCTACTGGAGCTATGCTTTGTGGGGCTGAACTTAATCATTTACGAGTTTGTTGGAAAAGACTTCAATGCCTTACTAATCACCGACATCTTCTTGTATACGGTATTCAACGTAGCATTGACTCGTTTCATAAAAGCTAAAGCCGTATAGAAATGATGGAGAGAATATTCGACTTGACTGTATCGGCTCTATGCCTAGTGCTTTTTTCACCAATGTTTGTAGTGATAGCTATTGCTATTCGCTTAGAAGATGGGCTCCCCGTAATCTATAAGCAGGAACGAATCGGTTTGCACGGCAAACCTTTCTGCATCTATAAGTTCCGTTCGATGAAAGTGGATGCCGAGAAAGATGGGCCCAACCTATTGGAAGTAAACGGCGACCCACGGCTTACGAGAGTGGGGAAATTTCTGCGTGACCACCATCTCGACGAGTTGCCACAGCTTTGGAATGTCTTAAAAGGTGACATGGCGTTCATCGGTCCACGACCCGAACGCAAGTTCTACATCGACAAAATTATGGAGCATGATGCTCGTTATACAGCGCTCTACCAGATTCGCCCAGGGGTAACCTCATATGCCACGCTTTACAATGGCTATACCGACACGATGGAAAAAATGCTGAGACGACTGGAGCTTGACCTTTATTATCTTGAGCACCGTTCGTGGTGGTTTGATGTCAAGATCCTCGCCAAGACCTTCTGCAACATCGTATTTGGCAAGAAGTTCTAAATAAAAAAATACCGCTACCAACTCTTCTTCACAGAAAAATTGATAGCGGGCTTTTTGTCTAAAACTACAATGCTTTTTCCGCAGAAAAAGCGTACCTATTACTAAATATCAATTATTATTACTTGCTTTCCTCTTCTGCCTGCTTGGTCTCTGCGGCGTTAGGACCATAGAAGCCATAGTAAGCCTGGTAGCGAGTATAGCCCCAGTTGGCCTGAGCCTTTTCTGGGTCGAGTTGCTTAGCCTTGTCGAGCACCTTAATAGCTTCCTCGTATACTACCTTGCGACCATTAGGATCCTGGAGGTTGCCAGCCTTGCTATTGTAGCAAGCACCGAGGTATGTAAGCACTACTACATTCTCTGGCTGAGCAGTCTGAGCTTCCTTGAGATACTTGATGGCATTGTCTGCATCATTCTTCTGGATGTAATACATACCTTTGTTGGCAAGAGCCACGAAATTCTGAGGGTTAGCGGCGATGGCTGCGTCGAGAAGCTTCATCTGCTCATCCTCCATCTTGAGTGAAGAGTACATGCTGTTGAGACCATCGAGAATCACATCGTTCTTGCTGTCCTGTGCGTAGAGATCCTTCAGCTTGTTGATGTAAGCAAGTGAGTCTTCGTGAGTCTTCAGACCATCTTTCATCACGTAGAGCTTGAGGTTGAGAGCATCCTTTGCCTCGTTAGGACTCTTCATAGCGATGTCGCAGTATTTCTCACAGCGAGCTTGGTCTTTTGCCTGGTAAGCATAGCGAGCTGTAAAGAGAGCTACCTGGCCGATGTAGTCCTTCTCGCTGTCCTTCTGCTTTTGGTCTATAGAGGCGAAGAGAGGGGCGCTGTCGGTATCGAGAAATGTTCCCCAGTACTTCAGTACATCCTCTGGCTTGTTGGCCTGGGCTGCACTCTGTCCGGCATTGACGAGTTGCTGGCGTGCGCTCCATACACGAGCGGCATTACCATTATATTTAGGTGCTACCTTACCCTTGGCGTTAGGCAGCTGGTCGTACTTGTAGCACTCCAGGGCACTGGTAAGTGCCTGGTATGCACCTTCGTACATGGCAGCCTCGTCCACAGGGTCGTTTTTCTTGGTAATCTGGTTCATCTGTTGGATGCTTTGCTGGTCATTGTAAGCCTTCATACCGAGGTCTACGAGGTAATTGTAAGCCTTCGCCTTTTCCTGGTCGTTGGCCATCTGTCCAAGTCCCTGCTTTACCAGTGCCTCTGCCTCAGCATAGGTCTTTGCTTTGAGCACAGCCTTGAGGGCATCACTGTCGCCTGCAAATGCTGATGTGGTACCTAGTACCATCATAGCAGCTACGATTAACTTCTTCATTTTCTTATGAGTTTAAAGTTGTTTGTTATTTATTTTTTGCGTCGTTTTTATTTCAAATGATTTATTCGAAGTCGACATTACCAGACTCTTGGCTGCCTGATTCTTCTGCTGCATCAGAAGACTCTGGGATGCTTGTTTCTGATTCCTCAGCCTTCGATCCTACAGTGTCATTTTCGATTTCCTCGCTCTTCTTGACCCAAGCCGAGCGACTCTCCTCCTCTACCGAAGCCTCCAGCTCAGAACTCATCACCTTGCATACGCTGGCGATAACATCATTCTTTTTGGCTAGGTTGATGAGGCGAACTCCCTGTGTGGCACGTCCCATTACACGGCATTCTGCCACTGCCAGACGAATCACGATACCACTTTGGTTGATGATCATGAGATCATTATCATCGGTTACGTTCTTGATAGCCACGAGGCGTCCTGTCTTGTCGGTAATATTCAAGGTCTTTACTCCCTTGCCGCCACGTTTGGTCATACGGTAGTCGAGTACATCGGAACGTTTGCCATAGCCTTGCTCGCTCACTACCATCACGGTTTCGCGCTCTGGGTCGTTGACTACTATCATGCCTACCACGGCATCGTCGCCATCATCGAGGCGCATGCCACGTACACCTGTAGAGGTGCGTCCCATAGTGCGAACATCGTTCTCGTTAAAACGGACGGCTCGACCATTGCGGTTGGCGATAATCAACTCGTTGTTGCCATTGGTCAGGCGAACATCTACCACCTCGTCTCCCTCTAAGATGTTGATGGCGATAACGCCATTGGCACGTGGACGAGAGTATGCTTCCAGGCAGGTCTTCTTTACTGTACCGTTCTTGGTGGCAAATACCACGTAGTGAGAATTGATAAACTCGCTGTCGTTGAGTCCCTTCAGGCGGAGGAATGCATTTACCTGGTCATCGCTCTCTATATTGAGGAGGTTTTGGATGGCACGGCCCTTAGAGTTGCGGTCGCCCTCTGGTATCTCGTAGCACTTTAGCCAGTAGCAACGTCCCTTCTTGGTAAAGAAAAGCATGGTCTGGTGCATGGTGGCTGGATAGATATACTCGGTGAAGTCCTTGTCACGTGTGCGGGCACCCTTGGCCCCCACTCCACCACGAGCCTGCTCGCGGAACTCTGACAATGGCGTGCGCTTGATATAACCTAGGTGACTTACCGTGATAACCACTGGGTCATTAGGATAGAAGTCTTCTGGATTAAACTCGTGGTCGTCTGGCTTAATCATGGTTCGACGTGCATCGCCATATTTTTCCTTTACTTCGTTGAGTTCATCCTTCATTACCTTCTTGCAAAGTTCTGGATCGTTGAGTATCTGATTCAAGTAATCGATGGTCTTCATCAGTTCATCGAACTCATTGTGCAACTGCTCTAAGCGTAAGCCTGTCAGCTGGCTGAGTCGCATGTCCACAATGGCTTTACTCTGTAGCTCATCGAGTTCGAAACGCTTTTCCAAGTTGCGCTGCGCATCAGATGGAGTCTTGCTGGCACGAATAATGTGTACCACCTCGTCAATGTTGTCGCAGGCTATAATCAATCCTTCGAGGATGTGCGCACGTTCTTGTGCCTTCTTCAGGTCAAACTGGGTTCTGCGAATAGTTACGTCGTGACGGTGCTCCACGAAGTACTTTACACATTCCTTCAGACTCAATATGCGTGGACGTCCACCAACGAGGGCTATGCAATTCACTGAGAATGAACTCTGAAGGGCCGTCATCTTGAAGAGTTTATTGAGCAATACGTTAGCATTGGCATCGCGCTTTACGTCTACCACGATACGCATACCCTGGCGGCCTGATTCATCATTTACATTGGCTACGCCTTCTACCTTGCCTTCTTTGGCAAGCTCAGCGATGGCCATGACGAGTTGCTCCTTATTTACGCCATAAGGTATCTCGGTGATGACTATCTTGTCGTGGCTCTCACCTGTCTCTATCTCGGCTGTGGCACGTACTACGATGCGTCCACGTCCTGTCTCGTAAGCATCCTTTACACCTTGGATGCCATAAATAGTGGCGCCTGTAGGGAAGTCTGGAGCAGGGATGTATTCCATCAGTCCATCTGTGTCGATGTCAGGATTGTCGATATAAGCACAGCATCCGTCGATTACTTCGCTCAGATTGTGTGTAGGAATGTTGGTGGCCATACCCACGGCTATACCGCTACCGCCATTTACCAAGAGGTTAGGTATCTTGGTAGGCATGACGCTAGGCTCTTGCAGGGTATCGTCGAAGTTGTTCATCATGTCGACCGTTTCCTTGTCGAGGTCGTCCATGATATGTTCTCCCATCTTGGAGAGACGACACTCCGTGTAACGCATGGCAGCAGGAGAGTCGCCATCCACAGAACCGAAGTTGCCCTGTCCGTCGATAAGGTTATAGCGCATGTTCCATTCCTGTCCCATGCGTACCAGAGCTCCATATACTGAAGAGTCGCCGTGTGGATGGTACTTACCGAGCACCTCACCTACCACGCGCGCACATTTCTTATATGGTTTGTCACTGGTGTTTCCAATGCCAAGCATACCATAGAGAATACGGCGGTGCACTGGCTTGAAACCATCACGTACATCAGGGAGAGCACGAGCCACAATAACTGACATAGAATAGTCGATGTAGCTTGACTTCATCTCTTCCTCAATGTTAATCTTCATGATTCTATCATGATCCATTGTCTGATTTTCGTCCATTTCTAATCTTTATCTTCTATTTTAATTTTCCAAATAATTACTAGGACAGAAACTCACAAGCCCAAAAAGCAGGTGTTTTAAGTCCCAAAATCGCCCAGAAGGCCATTCTTTTGCGTTTTAAGTGTTTTTTGCCCTCTGAAACTTTCGACAAAGGTACTTATTTTTTTTCAAGAAAACGCCTTAGAGGCAAAAAAAACGCATAATTTTAGCATTCTTTATAGTTAGCGGTGAAGATTAAATTAGTTAAAAAAGTGGCACGCTATTTGTTTATTCTCAAAATAATGATTAATTTTGCAAATATGAATGTGTGACAATGCCCCATTGGATCGCATTTTTCACGAAACACAAATAATATAGAATAAGGAAGGAAGATATGAATCCATTTGATAAGATAGAGGATATCCTCAACTATAGTGGTAAGGAGGCCGTAAGGACTTGTAGTTCGCAAGTTCATACAGAGCACTTGCTTCTAGGCATCTTGCACCGTAACGACAAGACGCTTAACCGCATATTCCGTGATTTCGGTATCAATGTGGATGTGCTTCGTGCCACACTTGATGAATCGCAACGACCTACAGAAAAACAGCAAGAGCTAATGAAACATCGTGACTGCCAGTATATTGATTATGACTGCGATACCAACGATGTGATACGTCATGCTGTAATGGAGGCTGCACGACTCTGCCACCAGCCATTTGCCATGGTAAAACCAGAGCATCTGCTCCTGGCTATTCTCAAGAACAAGGACAGTGCCCCCGCAAAATTGCTTATTACACAGGGGCTTACTTATAACAAACTGTACGAATACATCGAGCAAGACATCAAGGCGGAAAATGAAGAAACAAGTAAGGGCTTTGGAGAACCCTGTGGTGACAATACGCCAAAGGCTGACAATGTGACAAGCGATGAGACCTTCGATGATGAGGGGAACGTCGAGGTTATTGCTCCGGAACCCCCTAACGCCCTTTTGGATTCCGACAAAGAGCCCGAGGATTTAGACCCTAGGTCGCACTCCGACGCTGCCTGTGGATTTGCCAATGCTAAAGGTAAAACTCCCAAGAGCACTACCCCTGTGCTCGATAAGTTTAGCCACGACTATACCAAAGCTGCCGCAGAGGGAACTTTGGACCCAGTGGTGGGCAGAGACAAGGAAATGCATCGGGTGATGGAAATCCTGGGCAGACGCAAAAAGAACAATCCTGTACTCATCGGTGAGCCAGGCGTGGGTAAGAGCGCAATTGTAGAGGGGATTGCCCAACTTGTGCAAGCAGACAAGGATTCTGGTTTGCTGCATGGCAAACGTCTGGTAGGTCTCGACTTGACTGCCATCGTGGCAGGCACCAAGTATAGGGGGCAGTTCGAAGAGCGCATACAAGCCATTCTGAAAGAGCTGAGAAGTAACCATAATATCATACTCTTTATAGATGAGATACACACCATCATCGGTGCCGGAAGTGCCGAGGGGACGATGGATGTGGCTAATATCCTGAAGCCAGCCTTGGCTCGTGGTACCTTGCAGTGCATCGGTGCTACCACACTCGATGAATATCGTAAGAGTATTGAGAAGGATGGGGCGCTGGAGCGTCGTTTCCAAAAGGTTATCGTAGACCCTACCTCGGTGGAGGACACTATCCAGATTCTGCACAATATCAAGGGTGTCTATGAGAAATACCATCATGTGTCTTACTCTGACGAGGCTTTGGAGGCATGTGTCAAACTGACAGAGAGATATGTGAACGACCGATTTTTCCCAGATAAGGCAATAGATGTGCTCGACGAGGTTGGCTCGCGTGTACATATTAATAATATTAAATTGCCTGACAGTATCGTATTGCTCGAAAACCAATTGGCTACTGTTGCCAAAATGAAAAAACAGGCTGTGGCTACCCAAAACTTCGAGATGGCAGCCCAATGCCGTGACCAGCAGATTATGCTGGAGGACAAGATAGAGAAGGCTAAGTCGCACTGGATGTCGGACGATAGTGAGGAGCGTGTCGGTGTAACAGCAGCGATGGTTGCCCAGGTGGTGAGCCAGATGACTGGAATTCCTGTACAGCAGATGACTGAGCATGAAACCGTTCGTCTGAGAGATATGGCTGCTAGATTACAAGCCAAGGTCATCGGGCAGAACGAGGCTGTAGAGAAAGTCGTCAAGTCAATACAACGCAGCCGATTGGGACTGAGGAATCCAAATCGTCCTATCGGCGCCTTTATGTTTCTTGGTCCGACAGGCGTGGGAAAAACTTATCTCGCCAAGAAACTTGCAGAGGAAATCTTCGGCTCAGCCGATTCGCTGATACGCATAGACATGAGCGAGTTTGCCGAAAACTTCAATACTTCACGACTCGTAGGTGCGCCTCCGGGATACGTGGGATACAATGAGGGTGGCCAACTTACCGAAAAAGTTCGCCGCAAGCCGTATAGCATCGTGCTCCTCGACGAGATAGAAAAAGCTGGCAGTAAGGTATTCAACCTCTTGCTGCAAGTACTCGACGAAGGGCGGCTCACAGATGGTAATGGCAGACTCATAGATTTTCGCAATACCATCATCATCATGACTTCCAACACGGGCACCCGACAACTGAAGGAATTCGGAAAGGGAGTGGGATTTCAGGCTGCAGGCAAGAGAGATGGCGTGATGATGAGCGAGGAGGATAAGCAACATGCTCGCGACATCATACAGAAAAGTCTAGCCAAGCAATTTGCCCCAGAGTTTCTCAATCGCCTTGACGAGATTATCACCTTCGACCAGCTGGGCATCGATGTCATCAAGCATATCGTAGACCTGGAGATTGCTCCCCTCGCCCACCGCTTGGAGGATATGGGGTACAAATTCCTGGTGAGCGACAAGGCAAAGGAGTTTGTGGCCACCAAGGGATATGATGTGCAGTTTGGCGCTCGCCCGCTGAAGCGCGCTGTACAGAATTACCTGGAGGATGCCGTCTGCCAATTGATGCTTGGCAACAAACTGGCGCCGGGCGATACCATCAGCGTAGGAAAGCATCCCCGTAAGGACGAACTAGTGTTAAGGATAGTTAAGTAGCCAAAAAGACTTGCTTAATAATTTTTCTATTCGGAAAAATATTGTTACCTTTGCGCCTGCATTGGCAAAATGTAAGAGAAAAGCCATGATGGCTCAGTTGGTAGAGCAACGCATTCGTAATGCGTGGGTCGCGGGTTCGAGTCCCGCTCGTGGCTCTTTTTCACATAAGCGAGATTAGCACATCGGTAGTGCACGGGCTTCCCAAGCCTGGGAGGCGGGTTCGATTCCCGTATCTCGCTCTTTTGAGATTAATACATAAAGCATTGATTATTAGTCAAATACTAGTATTCGATGTTTTTATTTATATCCATACCCCTCTATTACAGCAAAACTTTGTGAGTAATTTGTGAGTAATATGTAAGTAATATGTAATTTGCTTGTTCAAAGTCTCTTTTAGAAAGGACACTCCGAACGCTTTCTTTTATTCCAGTTTGCTACCTTTAAGAATTTTAGGACAATACTCAGAGAAAAAACACCTGTCACATGATGGTTTAACACTCTTGCATACATATCTACCATGCAGCAAGAGCCAATGGTGGGCGTTCGGTATATCCTCATCAGGAATATGTTTCATCAGATAGTCTTCTACCTTGCGAGGAGTATTTGCCGTACAAGGAACCAGCCCCATACGATGGCTCACACGATAAACATGCGTATCTACAGCCATTGTAGCATATCCAAACCATACGGCACGAATCACATTCGCCGTCTTTCGCCCCACCCCAGCCAGTTTCGTCAAATTTTCAGTATCCTCAGGTACCTCACCATCAAACATCTCGACTATCTGACGAGACATCTCGACGAGATGCTTAGCCTTGGCATTAGGATAGCTAACAGACGAAATCATCTCATAGATGTCTTCTTCTGCAGCTTGCGACATTTTCTTAGCATCTGGATAACGGGCAAAGAGAGCAGGTGTCACCATATTGATACGCTTGTCTGTACACTGCGCAGACAACATTGTTGCCACAAGCAACTGGAAAGCACTACCAAACTGTAGCTCGGTAGTAACTTGTGGCATCTCTTCACGAAAATGCTTCAGCACATACTCAAACCGCTCTTTACGACGCATACATTATATAATATATAAAAAGCCATGTTCAATGCTTGTCTCACGAAGAGAAAAGACATATCGCATGGCAACACTTTGTTATTTTTGGAATTTCTCTTATTTTATTTCTTAGCAGCAGAATCTGCCACCCCGCTCTTGAGCTTATCTTTGTAAGCCTTGTTAAGACCAGCGATAACCTCATTGGTAATGTCGTAAGCCTTGTCTGCATACAGCAAGTTATCACCACTCTTAGAGAAGATGATGCTGTACTTCTTATCCTTGTTGTACTGAGCCAGATAGTTGGCAATACTATCATGGAGAGCCTTGTTGTACTTCTCTTGTTCTGCCGCAAACTCATTGCTCAAGCGTTGCTGCAATCCCTGAAGGTCATTGTTCTGCTTCTGCAATCCTGCTTGCACAGCCTCAGCCTGCTCACGAGTGTAAGCATTCTGCTGAATCTTCTGCTGAAAATTTGCAGCGGCAGCCTGCAACTGCTGACCCTTTTGGGCGATGGTAGCCTGGATATTCTGGCCCTTCTTTTCCAAGATAGCAGAATACTCCTTGGCAAATGTATACTGAGTCATAATAGAGTCGACTTCCACATATGCTATCTTTAGCTCAGCAGGAGCCTTACTCTCAGATTTAGCCTCAACCTGAGGCTGCGACTTGTTGCATGACGCAAGTGACAAGGCTGCAACTGCTGCAATTGCCACCGAACTCAAAATGTTCTTTTCCATTGTCTTGTTTTCTTTATGTATTTATTCTGATTTCTATATACTAGTATGCCCTACCTGCCTCACGAGCTTCCCGGTCTTGGTCGATAACGCAATGAATACCTTGCTTACGCAACCCAGGATTATCATGAACATGCTGGGAAGAGAACTTACCATTCTTCTTAAAAATCACCTTCACGCTTAATAATGCCACACAGATAGCAATTATTAACACGCTTAATAACATTATCTTAATCATTTTTCTTAACTTTGCATTGTCTTTTGCACTTCACGCTGCAAAGATAATACATTTTTGGGAATATTCAAAACAAAATAACATAAATAAATGAATAAAAATGAATTAAAACCTGCTTTGGTATTCGAGCAGTTTGCTAAAATCAACAAAATCCCCCGTCCTTCCAAACATGAGGAGAACATGATAGAGTATCTCAAAGAGTTTGGCAAAAGCCATCACTTGGAAACATTGGTAGATGAAACTGGTAATGTTTTGATACGCAAGCCTGCCTCTCAAGGCTATGAGAATACAGAGACCATCATCCTACAAAGTCACATGGATATGGTATGCGACAAGCTGGTCGATGTAGACTTCGATTTCCACAAGGATGCCATCCAAACCTACATCGATGGAGAATGGCTTAAGGCCAAGGGTACTACCCTTGGTGCCGATGATGGCATCGGCTGTGCCATCGAGCTCGCCATCCTAGAAGCTAACGACATTGAGCATGGACCTCTCGAATGCGTATTCACACGCGATGAAGAGACTGGCCTTACAGGAGCACATGGCATGAAAGCTGGTTTTATGACAGGCAATATGCTTATCAACCTTGACTCAGAAGACGAAGGACAGATATTCGTTTCTTGTGCAGGCGGACAGACCACTAAAATATCCTTCGAGTTCAATCGAGAGCCCGCCAAAAGGGATTTTTTCTTCTTGGAGATTTCCGTAAAGGGGCTTAATGGTGGTCACTCTGGCGATGACATAGACAAGAAGCGCGCCAATGCCATTAAGATTCTCACACGTTTCCTCTTCAAGGAAATGTTTGTAAACAACAACGATATCCGTCTCGTAAGCTTCGACAGTGGCAAGATGCACAATGCCATACCTCGCGACGGCAAAGTGGTCTTTGCTGTAGAGAGCAACAAGAAAGAACAGATACGTGCCGACTGGAACATTTTTACCGCTGAAGTAGAGGACGAATTCCACGTCACCGAGCAGAACATGCAGTGGAATATGAGTAGTACAGATGCCGCCCCTGTCATCGAGAAACAGGTTGGCACGAATTTCATATTAGCCTTACAAGCCGTAGACAATGGTCCTCTCACTACTTGTCAGGACAAAGCCATCGCTTGGATGGTGGAAACCTCTAGTAATGTGGCAAGCGTTGCTACAACAGACTACCAAATTCAGATTGTTGCCTCTCAACGAAGCAACGTGATGAGTAACCTGGAGAACATGACAAGCACGGTGGCAGCTCCATTCCTCTTGGCTGGTGCCAAGGTAAGCATAGGAGACAAGTACCCTGCATGGAAGATGCGTGCAGACAGCAAGCTGACCGCCCTTACCGTAAAGAGCTACGAAAAGCTCTTTGGCAAGTCGCCAATTGTCAAAGGCATTCATGCGGGACTGGAATGTGGACTCTTCTCTGAGAAATATCCAAAACTAGACATGGTAAGTTTTGGTCCTACTTTGCGCAATGTACATACGCCAGATGAAGCCCTCTTGATACCTACGGTGCAAATGGTATGGGACCATCTGCTAGAGATTCTCCGCAGTGTAGCGAAATAAAAACGAGTAGGAGGCAAACACTATCATAAGGTGTTTGCCTCCTATTTTCATGAAACCAACACCTGTTTCATATAACGGCGAACTTCCTTACGCGCTGAGCCAAGGTTGTATTCCGCTTTTTTATAGTTGATATCCAGGTGGGTGGCTATTTCGCTCACCTGCATCCCCTCGTATAGATTGAGGCGAAGCACACGACCTTGCATCTTTCCCAGCCGGGCGATTCCCTTTTCGAGCATCGCCTGTACCTCATGCAAAGAATACACACTTTCTGCACTTTCAGTCTGCTTCACCAGCCAGTCGCTCGTACGAACGAAGTGCTCATACTCCTCCCTATAAGACTTTCGTCGCCAATAGTCTATAATCAGATTTTTCGCCACAGTATATACCAAGCATGGCATAGTGATAGGAGTTATCATCTTGTCGCTCTGCAATAAGCGCAAGAAGACATTCTGCAACACATCCTCCACCTCTGGTGCATACTGCAGTCGGGAAGCTACATACGACTTAAGTTCGTCGTAATGAGAAGAATAGTATTCAGCGATGATGCTAGACTTAGACATATTATATTCCATGAGTGGAAGAGTTTAATTTACCTAGTTTTTCACTATTATAATCGATAGTGCAAAGATAACCAAAAAAAAGGTTGCTACCAAGGAAAAAAGTAAAAAAAAAGTGCTAAATGTCCCTTTTGAAACATTTAGCACATATATCGAAACAATTTTAACGCGCAATGTTACATCTCGCAAAGTATCACTACTTTATCATGTCGACACTTCGCTTGAGGAAAGCGTCGAGAGATGCGCCTTTCAGCATGCCGTTCTGCAGCAATGCGAGGTCGATGAGTTGGTGTACAATATTATTGTCCTTGGCATAGTCGGCGATGATATTGTCACGTTTAGCCTTCTCGTCGCTGATGGTCTTCTCTGTGTTGTGAACGTCATCCTTCTCTTCTTGGGTAATCTCCTCGGGCTTCTTCTTGCCCTGCTCTTGATGCAGTGCTGCAAGACGGGCCTCCTGCCCCCTTATCTCAGAGAGGATTGGCTTCAAAGCCTCAGCAGTATTTGCTTCAGAATCACTCAATACATTCCTAACCAATGGATGGTCTGAGTTGAGCACGATGTTGTAGCTATCTGGCATCTGTCCGTAGAAGTTCATGCCTGCTTGGAACTGACTCATAGCCTTCATACGGCGCATATATTCATTTTGAGTAATGAGCACTGGCTGGTTCTGCTCGCCAAGAGCCTGAATCTCTACGTAGAACTCTGCCTTGTCCATCTTAGGCATCTGCGAGCGGAACACCTGCGACAAGTTGTCAGTCTGCTCCTTGCTCAAGTCAGTCTTCTTTGTATCCTCTTTTACGATGAGACGGTCAGCAATATCTGCATCTACACGAGTAAAGCGACTCTTCTCCAGCTTCTGTTCGAGCATATTGACCATAGGAGTATCTAGCTGTCCCTCCATCAAGAGCACAGAATATCCCTTCTGCTTAGCTGCCTCAATGTAAGAATACTGCTCCTCCTTGTTGTTGGCGTAGAGGTATACGAGGCTGCCGTCCTTGTCAGTCTGGTTGTCCTTGATGAGCGTCTTGTATTCCTCGAAGGTGAAGTACTTGTCGTCAATATCTTTGAAGAGGGCGAAGTCCTTGGCACGATCGTAGAAGTCGTCTTGTGAAAGCATTCCGTAGTTGATGAAGAGCTTCAGGTCATCCCACTTCTCCTCATACTCTTTGCGGTTTTCCTTGAAGATAGAGATCAAACGGTCTGCCACCTTCTTGGTTATATAGGTAGAAATCTTCTTTACGTTGCCATCGCTCTGCAGGTAGCTGCGGCTCACATTCAATGGGATGTCTGGAGAGTCGATGACACCATGTAGCAAGGTCAGGAACTCGGGAACGATGCCCTCCACCTGGTCGGTGACGAAAACCTGATTGCAATAGAGCTGAATCTTATTGCGCTGCATGTCGATGTTGTTCTTGATGCGTGGGAAGTAGAGAATACCCGTCAAGTTGAATGGGAAGTCTACGTTCAGGTGAATCCAGAACAATGGGTCGTCCTGCATTGGATAGAGCGTATGGTAGAACTTCTTGTAGTCCTCATCCTTCAATGTGCTAGGTGTCTTAGTCCAAAGTGGCTCCACATTATTGATAATGTTGTCCTCGTCGGTCTCCACGTTCTTGCCATCTTTCCACTCGGTCTTCTTGCCGAATGCAACAGGCACAGCCATAAACTTGCAGTACTTGTTGAGAAGTTCCTCTATCTTGCTCTTCTGCAAGAACTCCTTGCAATCATCGGCAATATAGAGGATGATGTCCGAACCACGTTCAGCCTTGTCTACATCCTCTATCTCGAAGGCTGGCGAGCCATCGCAACTCCACTTTACGGCTTTACTATCCTCTTTGTAGCTCTTGGTGATGATTTCTACCTTGCTGGCCACCATGAATGAAGAGTAGAAGCCGAGGCCAAAGTGGCCGATGATGGCGTTGGCGTTCTCCTTGTATTTGTCCAAGAAGTCGGTAACGCCCGAGAATGCGATTTGGTTGATGTATTTTTCGATTTCCTCTTCGGTCATACCGATACCATGGTCGCTAATGGTCAGTGTACCAGCATTCTCATCGAGGGTTACACGAACGGTGGCGTCGCCTATATCGCCCTTGAAGTCGCCCTGAGCGGCAAGAGTTTTGAGCTTCTGTGTTGCATCTACAGCGTTAGACACCATTTCACGAAGAAAGATGTCATGATCAGAATATAAGAATTTCTTGATAACAGGGAAGATGTTCTCTGTCGTTACTCCAATATTACCTTTCTGTGCCATAATTATACTTTTATTAATGTTTGATTTATGAATTTGTTTGATTAGGCTATTACAAATAGCATGCCAAAACAACATATCACTTCACCCGACAAACCCTGATGCCTATCTGTACAGGGTGTTTCTGCATATATTGGTAGAGTGTCATAGGTTCGTCTATCACCTTTTTGTGGATGCTACTGGCATTGAGCAAATGGAGCCCATCCTTGTGCCATGAGGCTATACCTATGTGAGTGGTATCGAGTCCCTTCTTATTGGTGATGATTGCGATGATGTCGCCATCATGGATAGCACTGCGAAACACTTGCGTATTGGCTATCTGCCCCTTGGGAATGTAGCGATACTTCTTACCGCTTACACTCTGTTCCAGGCTGCGGATACCCGAAGCCCACTCCGGGTGGGCCATCAGCATTTTATAAGAGGACTGATGAGTTGTCATCCAGTTTACATTCACAGTTTGCGTCGCAACGAAAGGTGGATTACCATCCACTTTCCGCACTATTCCCTCACGTTCGTTGGCATCCATCCATACCGTGAAATAGTGCTGTCGCTTTATATATGCCACTTCTCCACCTATATAGCGCACATGCTTAAGCTGCTCACAAAATGCAGCAAAGCTTGTCTCTTTACGCTGGATGCATCTGGTCAATGCTGTCACTATCTCTACATAGGTAGTACAGTCCAGTTGGCGTGTGTTTATTACTAGCCGTTCCTCACTCATCGCATCTAGCGTACCAGCTACATAAGGTACACCCACAAACTTTTTTCCAAACCATAGCATCCAGCTTTTCGGCTGCTGCCTCATCCCCAAAGCCTCCTTTAAGAGGGATACAATCCTCACACTGTCCAAACGTTGGCATATAACGGACTCTGTAGCCTTCATGGTCTGTGGCATGAATAGGAACAACAACAATGCCAACATGACTATTTTCACACGAAGTTTCATTTTCATTGCTTGTTTTTATTCTTGGGTTGGTAACCACGTTTTCTGCCAAAGTTAACCCCTACATAGATATTGAGTGAACCAAACGAATTATTGGTAGAGAAGTGATCTTTCTTATAGTTGTATGTATGGATGATACTATTGGCTCCTGCATACCACTTGGTATTGTTCCACACAATACTGAAGCGCCCCACTCCATCAAAGTTGAAATTCTTAAAATTAAAGTTCGTGAGTTGAAATTTCTCATTTTTATTGTCTGAGCTGGATAGATTATAGGCCAGCCCCATAGAGAGCGAGGCATTGAAAAGCCAGTTTTTGGCAAAAACCCAGTTGTAAGCATATCCTACTGTGGCTGAATAGTCGCTGTATTTCACCTTTGCGAACATCAAGCTACTGTCTATCCTCGCCCTCTCGCTTATCTCTACCCCTGGATTGAGACGGTCGTCTACTATAGCACTGAGTTTCTCCCAGTCTACCTCAAGTTCATGTTTGGTATACCCCAAACCTGCCATCCACGAGCCAGCACTTCTTCGCTGTACCGTACTTTGTGAGTAAGCAGCTGGATAAGAGAACTTTCTATGGCTGAATATATAGTAAAGGTTCAATCCCCTAACACTTGCCTTAAAACCATCGAAGTCCACCTTTCTGAGAGCCTCAGTATTGATATCATCACCTAGATTCACGCCTTGAATGTGATAGTTATTGCCCGTCTGACGCCAAAAGAAATCTACTCCCAGCATACTACTGTACAGACTCAAGTCAAACTCCTTCTTGTTAGTATGCTGGCTACTGGCATTAATATGCGTCAAGTCAAGGGTATATCCCAAGAACATCCACCTCCAACCAACGTAAGGTCCCAGTCGATAAGACGGGTCGGGTGCAAAAGAAATCTTCTGCCCTTGTTTATTAGATAATGTATAGACCTCATAAGTATTAGTATTTTGCAACATCAGTGTATAGTTGTAGCGCTGAGGCTCGATGTATGTGGAATCAGTATTGTTAAATTCCCGGAAGAACTGGGTAAATACGTTGCCCACTTGATGAAAAAAGCTCTTCTTATGACGCATCTGAGATAGACTGTCCAGAGGCTCTGCGTTTCCATCCGCCCCTACGGAAACACAGGACAACAGAAATAGAGATACGCATAGCATGATGCGTACCACCCATCTGTTGCTTCCTAAAGACATTCTACTCAAAGACATTTCTACCTATTCACCTTTTTTTTAAAAAACACTAATTTTTCCACAATACACGATCCAGCACCCAGTTGGTAGGTGTTGCCGATACACTGGTACAGTTACAATTGCCAATTCCTTGCAAATGGCGCACCACATGTTCTATCATTGGCAGTTGCACATATGTAGGATTAGGCACTTCTATACAAGTCTTTCCCTCGCTTGTTCTAAGTATAATAGGTTCATAAGTAAAGACTGAGAACGAAAGCGACCCCTTGTCGCCAATTATCTCGATACAATCCTCCTTGGCACTTTCGTGCCCTACAAAGCACCAACTGCCACTACCAGTAATACCAGACTCGAAAAAGAAACATGCCGACACGGTATCCTCCGCCTGATATAGATGGGCACGATTAGCAGGATAGCCATGTGCCCTGGTAATCACACCAAAGAGGTCTTGCAACAGGTCCAGCTGGTGAGGAGCCAAATCATAAAAATAGCCACCGCCAGCGATGTCAGGCTGCAAGCGCCATGGCATATCCTTGCCACTCTTGCAATCAAGGTCACGAGGCGGTACCGCAAAGCGTATCTGCACATTGACCACCTCACCTACACCACCGTTCTCTATGATTTCTTTCACCTTCTGGAAATATGGTAGATAACGGCGATAATAAGCCACAAAACATGGTACACCCGTCTGCTCGCTCACACGATTGATGCGGATACAGTCATTATAGCTTGCCGCCAATGGCTTCTCTATATATACAGGCTTGCCAGCTCTCATCGCCATGATGGCAAAGGTGGCATGAGAGGAAGGGGGCGTGGCTATATATATAGCATTGACATCCGCATCATCTATTAGTTCCTGCGCATCGGTATACCATTTGCGAATGTGATGTCGCTCCGCATAACTGCGAGCCTTTGGCTCACTACGACTCATTACCGCCACTATGTGCGACCCTTCCACCTCATTAAAGGCGGGGCCACTTTTCTTCTCGGTCACTTCTCCACAGCCGATAAATCCCCAGTTGATTTGTTTCATGATCTTAAATCTCTAATTCTTGACTCATGCCATTGCTCGTCTGAACCCCAGATAGCAACTATTCTCCATCTGCAAGCGACTTATTGATTTGGTCGATATAGTCGAGCACTTCATCACGCCCCATCTTCTTTTCACTACTCGTAATGAAATAAGGTGGCAGCTCTACCCAACGATCTTCCAGGGCATGCATCCATTTTTCTGCATTCATACGAGCCTTTACAGGCCCGAGCTTATCCGCCTTGGTAAAGACGATACAAAACGGCACACCACTCTCTCCCAAC
Source organism: bacterium (assembly GCA_963657075.1). GTDB lineage: Bacteria > Bacteroidota > Bacteroidia > Bacteroidales > Bacteroidaceae > Prevotella. The sequence continues at coordinate 19,701 of CAVKLF010000005.1, forward strand.
CAGTCTACAAACTCGCGGTCAATCTTCTGCTGGTCGTGGCGCACATCGATGAGCACGAAGACATTGGCCAGTTGTGGACGCTGGAGGATATAACCACTAATCATCTGCTCCAACTGCTTCTGCACAGTCTTGGAACGCTTGGCAAAGCCATAGCCTGGCAAGTCTACCAGATACCACTCATTATTGATAATGAAGTGATTGATAAGCAGAGTCTTACCCGGAGTGGCAGAAGTCTTGGCCAACCCCTTGTGATTGCAGAGCATATTGATCAGGCTAGACTTGCCCACATTACTTCTGCCTATAAATGCATACTCGTTCTTGTTGTCCTTGGGACACATGCTCACTCTTGGAGCTGATATTGTAAATTCTGATTTCTTGATTTCCATTATGAATATTCGATGTTAAATTTAAAGTTCTGCTGCATAATACCAGGAATGACAAAGGATTTCTACCCTTCGATTTCTGCCAATTCCAGCCATCTCATTTCCTTCTCGTCGAGTGCATCCTTGATTTCCGGCAGGCGCTTACTTTTCTCCGTCAATTCATCCACGGTGAGAGTTCCACTACAAAGTTCCTCCTCCAATTTTTGCTGTTCAGCCGTCAAAGTTTCAATATCCTTGGTAAGTTGTTCATATTCTCGCTTTTCCTTATAACTCATCTTGCGTTTGTTCTCGTGGTTGGCATCCCGCTTGGCTGTACCAGTTCCCTCTCCTAACAGGACATTTTCTGCCAGCTTACTAGAGGAACCTTTAGTGGCATCCTTACCATTCCCAGCTTCTTTCTCTTGTAGCTTGCTCCATTCCCTATACTGCGTATAATTGCCCGGGAAATCTTTTATTTCGCCCTCCCCCTTGAACACAAGCAGATGATCCACCACCTTGTCCATGAAGTAACGGTCGTGACTTACTACGATTACACATCCTGCAAAATCTTGTAGGTATTCCTCAAGTACTTGCAGCGTTTGGATGTCGAGATCGTTGGTAGGCTCGTCAAGAACCAGGAAATTCGGATTTTTCATCAGTACCGTACATAGATAAAGTTTGCGCTTCTCCCCGCCACTGAGTTTGCACACATAATTATGTTGTTCCTCCGGTGTGAAGAGAAAGTACTGCAAAAACTGCGATGCAGTCATGTGCCTTCCACTGCCCAAGTCTATATAGTCAGCTATCTCGGTGATTACATCAATGACCTTTTGGTCTTCCCTGAATTTCAAGCCTTCTTGCGAAAAATAACCGAAGCGTACAGTCTCGCCAATGTCGAACATACCAGCATCAGGTGGCACATCGCCCAAAAGCATCTTAATAAAAGTAGACTTGCCCGTGCCATTGTTACCCACGACACCCATTTTCTCGAAGCGGGCAAAGTTGTAGTAGAAATTGTCGAGTATCACCTTTTTCTGACCTCGGTCATCGAAAGCCTTGCTCACATACTGGCACTCGAAAATCTTGCTACCAATATACACAGTAGAGGCCTTCAATCTAACCTGCCTGTCCTCGATGCGTTGCTTTACCACCTTCTCCAACTCATAAAACGCCTCTTCACGATAGCGAGCCTTGTGGCCTCGCGCCTGAGGTTGGCGGCGCATCCAGTCTAATTCCCGACGATAGAGATTCTTGCTATGCTGTATCTCGGCACGAAGATTATCCATTCTCTCCTGCCTTTTCTCTAGATAGTAGGCATAATTACCATGATAGGTATAAATCGTTTTATCATCTAGCTCCAAGATGGTATTACATACCTTGTCTAGGAAAAATCGGTCGTGCGTCACCATGAAGATGGTCTTGTTGCCACGGTTCAGATAGCCCTGAAGCCACTCTATCATCTCCAAATCGAGATGATTGGTAGGCTCATCGAGCATCAGGAAGTCGGGCTCGTCGATAAGTACATTGGCAAGAGCCACACGCTTCTGCTGCCCACCGCTAAGTTGCCCCATCGGTTGTTCAAGGTTAGCAACATGCAGTTGGGTAAGAATCTGCTTGGCACGCAACATTTTCTCCGGATTGCCCTGATGATTGAAACACGCATCTATCACAGTCTCCTCCGGATCAAACTTTGGAGACTGTTCCAGGTAGCCTATCTTCAAGTCACGGCGATAGATGATGTCGCCACTCTCATGACCTTCCCTATCCATGAGCACAGACATCAAGGTAGACTTACCCGTGCCATTACGGGCCACAAGACCAACCTTCTGTCCTTCAGCGATAGAGAAGGATATTTTATCAAAAAGAACCTGTGCACCAAATCGTTTGGTGAGGTTTTGTACATCCAAATAGGGTATTTGACTAGCCATTTATCATATTTTTTTGCAAATATACCGAAAAAATTTGGAAGAACAAAATTTTTTAAGTAACTTTGCACACGAAAAATATTTCAATTCTCTAACGTTTCAATTCTCGAAACGTTTCTTTTCAATGAAAAATCATAAATATACAAGATAAATAATGTATAGCAAAGACGAATTAACAGCAAAAAGCGTCGCCCAACTTAAGGACCTTGCTAAGCAAATTGGTGCCAAGATAAAATCTGGCGACAACAAGGAGACTATTATATATACCATCCTTGACACTCAGGCTGAGCAACCTGCTACACAGCAAGCTGCCAGTAAGCGCAAACGCACTCGCATTACAAAGAAGGAAGACCATGTTTACTCCGTAACAGGACAGAACGGTGAGAATTATGATGTAATGAAAAATCAAGCCTCTGGCCCTGAGACAACTCTTTCCACAGCAGAATCTAAAGAGATACAGGAAAAGGAAACCACGTCTAAAGCTGACACTAAGCAAGAAACATCTCCCGAAGACCCTTTGGCTGCTTTTCCAAAGCATCGAGGCAGAAAAAGCAAGGCCGAACTAGAAGCTATTGCTGCCGCCAAAGCAGCAGCAATCAAGCAAAAGAAGGAAGGAATACAGCCCGAAAACACTTCAGACGTGACAGAAAGCAAAGCTACACCAGTGGAACAAGACATGTTCGCAGCTACTGAAAATGATAGCGCCGAAGGCACTGCTCACGTCATCCCAGAAGAGCAATTTGCCACCAAGCCTGACGGCTCTGACAACCAAGAACTACAGAGCATCTTGCAAGCCAAGCTGAATGCACAAAACGAGGATGAGAAAAGTCCACAAGACAACACTCCTAAGATAACAGAAACAGCGACATATACAGATGCCACTCCTGAGGGAATATGGGCTGGCGACCCTGGTGACGGAACCGACTTCATCATTATAGAAGACTTGCCCATTGAAGACCAGGCAGCCACACCTACATACGATATATTCGACCGTCCAACTTCTCCAGTACCAGCATCTCATACTCCTATTTCTGCTACAGCCCAACCAACTCAGCCACAGCAAGAAGAAGAAACTCTATTCGACTTCAACGACCTTATCACTTCCAATGGTGTACTTGAAGTATTAAGTGATGGGTATGGCTTCTTGCGTAGCAGCGACTATAACTACCTGTCTTCGCCAGACGATGTGTATGTGGCTTCCAATTTCATCAAGCGCTATGGTCTGAAGACTGGCGATGTAATACTCTGCCATGTACGCCCTCCACATGAGGGAGAGAAGTACTTCCCTCTCACTAGTATCGACAAGATTAATGGTCGCGAGCCTTCCGAAGTAAGAGACCGCATATCATTCGAGCACCTTACTCCTCTCTTCCCTGACGAGAAGTTCAATCTATGCGGAGACCCCAAGACCACCAATCTGAGCACTCGAATCGTAGACCTCTTCTCTCCCATCGGAAAAGGACAACGTGCACTCATCGTAGCGCAACCCAAGACAGGTAAGACTATCCTCATGAAGGACATTGCCAACGCAATCGCAGCCAATCACCCTGAAGCTTACCTCATGATGTTGCTTATCGACGAACGTCCTGAAGAAGTTACCGACATGGCTCGCACCGTGAATGCAGAGGTTATTGCCTCTACTTTTGACGAACCAGCCGAGCGTCATGTCAAGATTGCCGGTATTGTGCTCGAAAAGGCAAAGAGAATGGTAGAGTGTGGTCACGACGTAGTCATCTTTCTCGATTCTATCACTCGTCTTGCCCGAGCTTACAACACGGTGGCTCCTGCATCTGGCAAAGTTTTAACCGGTGGTGTGGATGCCAATGCCCTCCAGAAGCCAAAACGTTTCTTCGGTGCAGCTCGCAACATTGAGGGTGGCGGTTCGCTTACCATCATCGCTACAGCCCTCATCGACACAGGTAGCAAGATGGACGAGGTTATCTTCGAGGAATTCAAGGGTACGGGTAACATGGAGTTGCAGCTCGAACGCTCACTCAGCAACAAGCGCATCTTCCCATCTGTCAACCTTGTAGCATCTTCTACTCGTCGCGATGACCTCTTGCAAGATAAGACTACACTCGACCGCATGTGGATTCTCCGCAAGTACATATCCGACATGAATGCCATCGAGGCGATGAACACTATCCACAAGAGTATGCAAAACACTCGTGACAATGACGAGTTCTTGATCTCTATGAATTCTTAATTACGGTGACAGATGACACTTATGACACATGTTTCTTTAAAATCCCCTCGCGCGTGGGCAGGAAAACATAGTAATAAATATATAAATAAATAATATGTATATATATATAGAAATATACTGTCACAAGTGTCATCTGTCACCAACTAATATAATCAGTCTCACACGAATCTCACAGATTCCACAGATATAAGTAACTCATTTACGTCCTATAAGTGACTTAGATAGCATCCGTAACCAAGTCATTTGGGAGAGCTAAATGCCATAGATAGTCACCGCAAGGTACCTAGAGTCATTAAAAAGCATAGAATATCATAGAAAGTCATAAGCGTCTCTCCCCCGATGTTGTACCCATGCTTACGGGTTGGGATTTTTTAACGAACTAAAGAGGTAAATTTAGGCGCAAAAATTTGGTCTTTCTATTTATTCTCTGTATTTTTGCACAAAAAGAAATAAAGCATGACTGAAAAAGAAACAAATAAATTGGTGAGCGACAATATCAATTACGTGAAGTCGGTTGCCAACAAGATGAGAGGAAAAGGCGTGGAGTTTGAAGACCTCGTCAGCGAAGGTACGCTTGCTATGCTCATGGCAGCCCAGAAGTTCGACGAAAGCAAGGGTGCAAAGTTCGTTTCTTACGCATCGTCTTTCGTTCACAAGGCTATGCTAGCAGCGATAGACAAGCAGGCGGCGATATATCGCGTGCCAAAGGACCAGAAGAAGTATGCACCGAGAAAGGCTAGCAAGGCGGTTTCGATAGATGCACCGCTCAGTGTGGGAAATCAGTATACGTTACTCGATATCTTGGTCAACAAGGACGTCCAACTGGCTGACGACAATGCTGCATTTGCCCAAATGCTAACCTCGCTGCAAAAGTGCATAGACTTGCTGAAAGATAGGGATAAGGAAGTAATCACTAAGTTCTACGGACTGGGAGTGGCTCATGAGACTCTGGCAGAGATAGCAGAGGATATGCAACTCAAGCGCGAGCGCGTGCGTCAGATACGCGACAAGGCCATCCGTAACATAGCCAAGAATACGACCAGCAAAGAGCTGAAGTACTTCTTGCGCAAATAATGCAGTAAGAAAAGATTACAAAAGAAGAAGCCTAGCGTTCCTACAACGGTCGCTAGGCTTCTTCTTTCCCTTTTCTATAAGACTTGGCAAAGTCTTATGATGGATGTGTATTTATAGGCTTAGCCCAAGTGTTGTGCTCGATATTGCCGAGGTGTGATGCCCGTACGCTTATAGAAATTAGCATAGAAACTTTGACGCGTACTAAATCCTGCCATTTCGCTGATATCCTCTACGCTCATCTTGGCATAGCGGCGGTCTGTGAGCAATGACATGGCATCGTTAACACGATAATCATTTATCAGTTCGGCATAGTTCTTGTGGAAACGGGTGGCGCATACAGCAGAGATGTATCTGGAGTTTGTGCTCAGATCCTCAGCCAACCTCTTAGAACTATAATCCGGGTCTCTGTACTTACGCTCAGTCACTATTAGACGCAAAATCTCATCTTGGAGGCGATCTTTAGTCTCCTCACTCAGCAATGACTGGTATCTTGCCGACTTTTCTTTTTTTGGTTGAATATTGTATTTAGCCATAGCACGTAATAAATTTATACTCCCACAAAGATAATTCTTTAATTTAATACCACCAAATTTTTTTTGACTTTTTTGAAAAAAAAACTCCAAATTAATTGCTTATCTCGAATAAATTGCCTAATTTTGCAATATAATACATATTGAATATAAGCTAGAGATTGATTTGGCATGAAACAAATACTATTGTTTGTAAAAACTTACGCTACATGGGTCGTGTTATTTATGTTGCAGAAGCCTTTGTTCCTCATGATGGAAAAGGGAGCTGCGCAACAACCTATTGATAATATTTTCACAGAAATGCCTTCTGTCATGTGGCATGGTCTTCCACTAGACCTTTCCATGGCGGGTTATCTTTCTATCTTACCAGGCTTGCTCTTGATACTTTCTTATTGGCTGCGTCAGGAATTGGTTAGACCAATACTTAATTCCTATTTTATAATAGCTTCATGTATAGTAGCTTGCGGCTTTGTACTTAACATAGGACTTTATCCTTATTGGGGATACCCTTTAGACAGCACTCCCCTCTTCTATTTTTCCACATCGCCATCCGATGCACTGGCTAGCGTAGGTTTTTGGCAACTCAGCTTGGCTCTTCTAGCCATCGTCTTGCTTTCTGCGCTCATGTGGCTGGCGCTTCGTATGCCCATTGTAGGTAAGAAGAGAAGATACCAAAGCCGATACAGCAATTATGGATTTGGCGAGTTTGGTGGAGGCCGACGTACGTCTTACAGTAACGAATTCCGGCATCGTGGGCGCAACTCTTTTGTGCTGTTGTTGCTCACAGCCTTGCTTTTTTTGCCGATACGGGGAGGTGTAACCGTTTCCACCACCAATACGGGAAAAGTGTATTTTAGTCAAAATCTTTTTCTTAATCATGCAGCTGTCAATCCTCTGTTTAGTCTTTTCGAAAGTCTGGCTCATGAGGAGAACTTCGCTTCCCAATACCGTTATTTAGACGACAAGGAGGCGAGTGCTATCTTCGAGCAGATGACAAGCGATAGCGATCAGAACACCTATCCACTCCTCAATGCACAAACATTCCAAAAGGGTGCCCCAGATATTCTCATTGTTATTATGGAGGGATTTGCTTCAGACCTCTTGCCTTCCATCGGTACACAGAAGAATGTGGCTGTCTGCCTGGACAGCATCGCCCAGCAGGGTATACTCTTTACCCGATTCTACGCCAACAGCTATCGTACTGATCGTGGATTGGTTTCTATACTGAGCGGTTATCCTGCCCAACCTACGATGAGCATCATGCGTTACCCACACAAGACGGCCCAGCTGCCTTCCTTAGCGAAGAGCCTGGAGAAATATCGTCACTATCAAGCTCATTACTATTACGGGGGTGATGCAGATTTCTGCAACATGCGTTCTTACCTCGTATCACAGGGATACCAAAAGATTGTGTCCGACAAGGACTTTCCTCTAGAGGATAAGCTCAGTAAGTGGGGCGTACCTGATCATATCGTGGCCAACAAATTGATGGAAGATATTAAGAAGGAGCAGAATGTAAAGCAGCCGACATTGCGTATCTTCCAGACATCGTCGAGCCATGAGCCTTTCGATGTACCATATAGCCGACTGAAAGACAAACGCCTCAACGCCTTTGCCTATACCGACAGTGTGATGGGCGCTATCGTGAGAGAATACAGTAAGTTGGCTCGCTGGAAGAACACCCTTGTAGTATTCGTTCCAGACCATGTAGGCGGCTACAAGGAGCACCTTGTCACTGGCGATCGCAGTCGCTACCAGATACCGCTCATCTTGGCAGGTGGTGCTATTTCCCGTCCGATGCAAGTTCCCATCATTGGGTCGCAGCAGGATATTGCTGCCACGTTGCTGGGCCAGTTGGGAATTTCGCACAAGGACTTTAAGTTTAGCAAGAACATGTTGAGCGACGCTACCCCTAAATTCGCATTCTTTACTAATAGCGATGTTTTCGGAGTCGTGTCTGAGGAAAACTCGTTCATCTACGACAACAAGGGGAGAAAGGAACTTTACGATAAGGGAAAGCAGGGATACAACAAGAAACGGGGTATGGCATACCTGCAGAAATTGTACGACGATATCGCCCAGAAGTAAGTTTACCAGAGGTATGGTACGATACAACAGATGGGCAAAGTCTTTATAATGATAATAAAAGTAATGATTGAAATAATACAACAACTCGAATCTCTCGACACTCAACTTTTCCTGTTTCTCAATGGGTTGCATTCTGAGTGGTTCGATGGCTTTATGTATATGGTGAGCGGAAAGTTTACATGGATTCCATTATATGCCAGTTTTCTAGTTTTGTTGCTTTGCAATTATCGTTACAAGACGGCTTTGCTAGTCTGTCTGAGCCTAGCGCTGGTGGTCTTGCTGTGCGACCAGATAGCATCAGGACTCCTAAAACCCCTGGTGGAGCGCCTTCGTCCGAGCAACGAGAATAGTCCCATATCGGGAATGGTGCATATTGTCAATGGTTATCGCGGCGGCAGATATGGTTTCCCCTCCTCCCACTCTGCCAACACTTGGGGAGTCACATTCTTTGTAATGTTTTTGGCAAAGCGCAAGGTTCTCACCATGTTCCTGTCATGCTGGGCATTCCTGGTCAGCTATTCCCGCATCTATCTCGGCGTGCATTATCCAGGCGACTTGTTGGTAGGATTCATGATAGCCTATCTCTGTGCCGGCATCGTATACATATTATTTAAAAGATGCTTCATGGAAGATGCAGTACGCCTTGCCAGTCGCAATGCCCCCATTCGATACGGCAAACTTCCATACGTGGTAGCTGTCGCCAATCTCCTAGCACTGTTGATATGGGGAATGATAGTCTTATGATGGAATTTCATTAGTAACATATTAATAACGTAAAAACAATGAAGAAATTATCTATTTTGGCAATTGCCATGGGCATGTTGGCATTCACAGCATGTTCTGAGAAGAAAGCTCCCCAGGCTGTTCAGCCTGTAGAGGAGACAGTAGTTACCGACTCTGCGTTTCAGCAGGCTGCCGCGGGCGATTATAAGAGCGCAGATGGCAAACGTGTCATTACCCTCGGTAGTGACTTTAGCGTGAAGACATCCAATCTTCCCAAAGAGTATACCAAGTGGGCTTTGCAGGTAAAGCCTCAAGGTGCTGAGGCTACCATTGATTTGGCACGCAAGGGACTTGATGCGGATATTATAGAGCAGGCATCGCTTGATATCGAAGAAGGAAAGCTGATCGTTAAGAATGAGACATTTCGTAAGGCTGCAGCAGAAAAGTAAACCATAGCAGAGTGATGCTTCGGGAGAAGTTCCCTAGCCTACTAAACGCATAAACGCCCTCACTTCACAGTGAGGGCGTTTCTTATAGTAGGTATTAGTTTTCTTGTTTAAGGTAAAAAGATTGTATTCAGGATAACGGTTGCAAAGGTACGGTTTTTTGTTGAAATGAACAAATCTTTTTGTATGTTTAAAAACATATTTGTCGCTTTGGGGTGATTTTTTCGGAATATCTTACGTTTTTAGTATTTTATAGGCTTGATTATTTTCGTACTCTCAATTATTTTTGTACCTTTGCACCATATAATAACAAAAATAATTCTTTTTTGAATATGGCAATTAACGAAGAAAACAAAGTCGAAGAGAAGAAAAGTCTCTCTTTCGTTGAACAATTGGTAGAAGAAGACCTCAAGGAGGGAAAGAACGGCGGCCGGGTGCAGACCCGTTTCCCGCCAGAGCCAAACGGCTATCTTCACATCGGCCATGCCAAGGCCATCGCTCTCGATTTCGGCATTGCCAAGAAATATGGTGGTGTCTGCAACTTGCGCATGGACGACACCAACCCCCAAAAGGAAGACACAGAGTACGTAGAAGCTATCAAGCGCGACATAGAATGGCTCGGATTCAAGTGGGGCAACATCTACTATGCATCCGACTACTTCCAGAAATTGTGGGACCTTGCCGTGGCGCTCATCAAGGAGGGAAAAGCATACGTAGACGAGCAGTCGGCCGAGCAGATTGCCGCCCAGAAGGGCACGCCTACCACCCCCGGTACCGAGTCGCCCTACCGCAACCGCCCCGTAGAGGAGAACCTTCGTCTCTTCGAGGAGATGAACTCGGGAAAGATGGAGCCAGGAAAGATGGTGCTGCGCGCCAAGATAGACATGGCCAGCGACAACATGCACTTCCGCGATCCCATCATTTATCGCGTGCTCAACATTCCACATTGGCGCACGGGCAGCAAATGGAACGCTTACCCGATGTACGACTTCACCCACGGACAGTGCGACTACTGGGAGGGTGTTACCCATTCACTCTGTACGCTGGAGTTTGAGAGCCATCGTCCACTCTATGACCTCTTCGTGGACTGGACCAAGCAAGTGGAAGGCAACGACAAGCCTCTGGACGACAACCGCCCAAGGCAGACGGAGTTCAACAAGCTCAACCTCACCCATATCCTCCTCTCGAAGCGCAACCTCCTCATCCTGGTGAAGGAAGGAATCGTAAACGGATGGGACGACCCACGCATGCCTACCATCAGCGCATTCCGCCGTCGCGGATACAGCCCCGAGGGCATCCTCGCCTTCATCGACAAGATAGGCTACACCAAGTTTGACGCCCTCAACCAGATGTCGCTCTTCGAGAGTGCCGTGCGCGACGACCTCAACAAGCGAGCCAAGCGCGTGAGCGCTGTGCTCGACCCCGTGAAACTTGTGCTGACCAACATTCCCGAAGATGCCGTAGAGACCTACACGGTGCAAAACAATCCAGAGAACGAGGCCGACGGAACCCACGAGATAGAGTTCAGCCGCGAACTGTGGATAGAGCGCGACGACTTCATGGAGGATGCTCCTAAGAAGTTCTTCCGCCTCGGCCCTGGCAAGGAGGTGCGACTCAAGAGCTCCTATATCATCCGCTGCCCCGAGGAGAACTACTGCAAGAAGGATGCAGAAGGCAACATCATCGAGGTTTATGCAGAGGTGATTCCCGAGACCAAGACCGGCGAGGCCAACTCCAACATGAAGATCAAGGGCAAGACCATCCACTGGGTAAGCTGCAAGCACTGCCTGGAGGCAGAGATAAGAAACTACGACCGCCTATGGATGGTGGAGAATCCTCGTGACGAAGTTTCTGCCTACTCCAAAGAACAGGGCAAGGACCGCATAGACGTGCAAGACATGCTCAAGTTTATCAATCCCGACAGTCTCCAAGTGAAGAAGGCTTTTGTGGAGAAGTATCTTGCGACAGCCAAGCCACTAGACCATCTGCAGTTCCAACGCATCGGCTACTATACACCAGACTATGATTCTACGCCCGACCATCTCGTATTCAACAAGACTGTTGGTCTAAAGGACACATGGGCAAAGATAAACAAATAACTCTACATATATTTTAAAGGAATATGAATTCTGCAGATTTGTTTCTTTGGGTGCTCGACAACCTCAACTATTGGGTTGTAACCCTATTTATGGCCATCGAGAGTTCCTTCATTCCATTCCCGTCGGAGGTGGTAGTGCCTCCGGCTGCATGGAAGGCAATGGATCCTGAAAGCGGCTTGAGTTTTGTCCTAGTCATCGTGTGTGCCACGATAGGTGCCGACCTGGGTGCGCTCACCAACTACTATCTGGCCAAGTGGCTTGGACGCCCCATCATCTATCGTTTCGCCGACAGCCGCATCGGCCATATGTGCCTGATAGACCGTGCCGCAGTGGAAAAGGCTGAGAAATTCTTCCGCGATCATGGTGCCGCCTCGACATTCTTCGGGCGTCTGGTACCAGCCGTACGACAGCTTATCAGCATTCCTGCCGGCTTGGCTGGCATGAAAGTAAGCAAGTTCTTGCTATTCACTACGCTTGGCGCTGCCGTATGGAACACGGTATTGGCATTCATCGGTTGGGGCATCTATCAATACACCGACTACAAAACGACCAACGATGTGTATCAACAGGCCCTGAAGTACAGCCACGAACTGGGCTACATCATCCTCGGACTCGCCGTGTTGGCGGTTGCTTTCCTCGCCTATAAGGGCTTGAAGAAAAAATAAGTTAGAGTAACTTCAAATAAATACACTTGGAATAGGTTCAACTTATATAAAATAAATAAAACTCGCCTAGCGACTTGAGTAAGTCCTAGGCGAGTTTCATTTTCTTTGTCTGCGAGAAAGATAGCACCTCGCTTATGTTTTTTTTCTGGAACTGGTTATTTATCCTCTGCAAACAATTTGATTCTCTGCTCTTCAGAAAGTTTGCAGATAAGTAGAGTACCATCTTGTTCTGCCACGATATACCCATCGAGTCCTTGTATTACCACTTTTTTCGCCTGGGTGGTATGCACGATATTGTTCTTAGACTCTACCATCTGTATATTATTGCCTATCAATGCATTGCCGAAATCATCCTTGCGGCTCTGCACCAAGAGGCTTCCCCATGTGCCGAGGTCGCTCCAGCCAAAGTCTGCGGGCATTACGAATATTTCCTCAGCCTTCTCCATGATGGCATAGTCTACAGAGATATTTTCGCACTCTGGATAGCGCAAATCTATCTCAGCCTGCTCCTGAGCTGTGCCATAGATATTTCGCATACTCTCAAAAATCTTGGCGATGCCTGGTTGATATACCCGGAAGGCATTGACGATTGTAGCTGCGCTCATCACGAAGATACCCGCATTCCAATAGTAACTCTTGTCTTTGATATATTCGGAGGCAGTCTCCAGGTCTGGTTTCTCCTTAAATTGGTCTACACGGAAAATCTCCTTGTTGCGGGCGGATGGTGCACGCAGGTCTGCCTGTATGTAGCCATAGCCTGTCTCGGGGCGTGTAGGCTTCATACCCAATGTTACGATACTGTCTGTCTCGCCCGTAAACTTGAGGGCTGTAACGATAACACGGCGAAACGCTTCACCATTAGTTACGATATGGTCTGATGGTGATACCACGATGTTGGCATGGGGGTCTTTCTCTTTGATGCGCCAGCTGATATATGCGATACATGGGGCTGTGTTTCTGCGGCATGGTTCCTGGAGAATGTTGCCAACTGGTATCTCTGGCAACTGCTCGTGAACGATTGCAGCATATTTCTTATTAGTCACTACCCATACGTTTTGTGGGTCGCAAATACCCTCGAAACGATCGAAAGTAAGTTGCAACAAAGTGCGTCCTGTACCCAAGACATCTATGAATTGCTTGGGCTTGTCGACTGTACTCATAGGCCAAAATCTGCTACCTACTCCGCCAGCCATGATTACGAGGTGATTGTTTTTATGAGCCATTGTTACTAAATATATTATTATATTTGGCAAAAGTAATAAAAATATTTGTAATAAACAAAAAAAGGCAGGAATAAATCCTGCCTTTATCAAAATATCATGTTTTATTTACAAATTTTACCGAGTTCTTCCTTCCAAGACTGGTATGCAGCTTGATAAGCCTGCGTGTTGACAGCATCTGGTTCGATGACTGCCAATTTCTTTAGCGAAGCAAATGCCTCATCGTGATCTTTGTAGATGCCAGCACCGATACCTGCACCCTTGGCAGCACCTGCGCTACCATCGGTCTCGTATAGTTCGATGGTGGCACCACTTACACCAGCCAGTGTATCTCTGAACAGAGGACTCAAGAACATATTTGCCTTGCCTGCATGTATCTTCTTGATATCCATGCCCATCTGCTGCATGATTTCCATACCATAGCAGAAACTAAATACGATGCCTTCCTGTGCAGCACGTACAATGTGGGCACGATTGTGCTTATTGAAACTTAGACCATGGATAGAGCAGCCCACCTCTTTATTCTCAAGTACCCGCTCTGCACCATTGCCGAATGGGATAATCTTTACTCCGTCGCTTCCGATAGGAGCTGTGGCAGCTAGGTCGTTCATGTCGGCATAGCTTACGTCTGGTGTTACATTGCGGTGTACCCAAGCATTGAGGATGCCTGTACCATTGATGCAGAGCAATACACCGAGACGATCAAGATCTGTAGTGTAGTTGGCATGTGCAAAGGTATTGACACGACTCTTTGGGTCGTAGTTTACATCACCTAGCACGCCGTATACTACGCCTGAAGTTCCTGCTGTACTAGCTATTTCGCCAGGGTTGAATACGTTGAGGCTCACGGCGTTGTTGGGTTGGTCTCCTGCACGATAAGATATAGGTGTACCTTCCTTCAGTCCCAATTCTTCGGCGGCAGCTTTGCAGACTACGCTTTGTACGGAGAATGTAGGTACTATATCAGCGAGGATGCTCTCGTCGAAACCGAAGTAGTCAAGCAGGAATTTAGCTGGTTTCTTTTCCTTGAAGTCCCACATCATGCCTTCAGAAAGGCCACTAATGGTAGTTTGTGCCACACCTGATAGTTTCATGGCGAGGAAGTCGCCCGGAAGCATTATTTTGTCTATCTTATCGAATATCTGAGGTTCATTTTCCTTTACCCATGCTAGTTTGGCTGCCGTGAAGTTGCCTGGGGAGTTAAGTAGGTTGCGAAGGCAGAGGTCTTCTCCGAGGTCATGGAAGGCTTTCTCTCCGTATGGTACGGCGCGAGAGTCACACCAGATGATGCTAGGGCGCAATACCTTCTGCTCTTTGTCTACACAGACCAAGCCATGCATCTGATAAGAGATGCCGATGGCGAGGATATCTTCCCCTTTGGCACCAGCTTCGGTCATGATTTTCTTGAGAGCCAACTTGGCGTTATCCCACCACATCTGTGGGTCTTGCTCTGCCCAGCCTGTCTTCACAGCCATGATAGGAGCCTCATGGTCTGGATAAAAAGCTGAAGCTACGATATTGCCATTGTCAACGTCTGTCAGCGATGCCTTGACTGAGCTGGAACCTACGTCAAAGCCTAATAAATATCTACTAGCCATAGTTCTTTCGTTTTTGTTAATGTTTTAAAGTTATATATCTTTTCCTTAATAATACGTATTATTCAAAGCCTTCCCTAAAAAACTTTTGAAACCCGTCGAAAAAGAATGCGAATTTCTAATGTATATGGGGTCATCCAAATAAGTCTGCGCAGAAGGGAGTCTTGTCTACTTCTTTCTGACTGTTGGGCTTTTCTTCTTCCAGAGTGATAGCGGGCGAAAAGTTGAGCATGAGTTGTTGCATGGCATCGCTCTGGTAATTGATGCGATACACTCCCACCCTTTTACATTTTTCGATGACCGATTTAGGGTTCTTGGCACATTTGGTGAGATACTGAGTAACGTAGGCATGTACATCTTCATACTGCAACGGATGAAACATCGTGTTGCAAGTGTTGAATACATGGCGAGCCACTTTTTCTATTTTAAGTCCTTGGCAGCCTGCCTCTACAAGTACCTTGAATATCTCTTGGTCTAGATTCATAATATATGGAATGTGTAGGGATAATGAAATGTGATAGAACTGAGCCAGTCAGTAAAAAGCCAAAAAAGCCGCAGCATCCTAAAAATTTTTAAGAAGCTGCGGCTCTTTCAATAATGATATTTAAGCGAGAACCACCTTGTTGTCCTCATCCTTAATTTTACCTTCTTTGAGAAGCCAGCCTAGACCAAGAATAGCCTCCTCTGTGGTGATCTTTGCTGCCTTTGCAATCTCTGCCAAAGAAAGTGCCTTCTGTGCATCAGCCAAAGCCTGATATACATCACCTGCACGGAAACCTGCGTTTTCTGCGTTCAAATAGAGCACTTCTTTCTTTGCTGTAGTTGTCTTCTTTGCTGCTGGAGCTTTCTTGGCTACAGGAGCTTTCTTGACAGTTGCCTTCTTGTCAGCTGTCTTTGTTGTTGCTTTCTTTTCTACCATGATTTAGTCAATAATTGATTATAAGATTGGTCGCTAGCGACCCCTCTCTTCTATTATTTGTCTGCAAATTTATAACTTTTATTTTTATTTTTTGTATTTTGAGGCAGAAAAGTTTTAATCTATAATGAGTTGTGCTGCATTTCTTGATATACGTCAAGAAAATGTAGCACAATAGTCATGTTTTTATATAATAATCTGAACCTTAAGCTTTAAGGTCTAGTTTTATTTCTAGCTCATCGAGTTGCTTAGGGTCTAGCTCTGATGGAGCGTCGAGCATCACATCGCGTCCTGAATTGTTCTTAGGGAAGGCAATGCAGTCACGGATGCTGTCGAGACCTGCCATGATGCTCACAAAACGGTCGAGACCGAAGGCAAGACCTGCATGAGGTGGTGCGCCGTACTTGAAGGCGTTCATCAAGAAGCCAAACTGTGCCTCTGCACGCTCTGGTGTGAAACCGAGCACCTCAAACATTTTCTCCTGTAAGTTGGTGTCGTGGATACGGAGCGAGCCACCGCCCACCTCAATACCGTTGCAGACAAAGTCGTAAGCTTTGGCGCGAACCTGCTCAGGATGTTCGTCGAGCAATGGGATGTCGTCTGGGTTTGGCATGGTGAAGGGATGGTGTGTAGCCATCAGTCTCTGTTCCTCGTCACTCCACTCGAAAAGAGGGAAGTCGATAATCCAAAGGCACTTGAAGACGTTCTTGTCTCTCAAGCCTAAGCGGTCGCCCATCTCCAAGCGGAGTGTGCATAGCTGGATGCGAGTCTTGTTGGCATTGTCGCCACTCAGTATCAGCACCAGGTCACCATCCTTGGCTCCCATTACGGTCTTGATTTCTGCCAGTTCTTCTGGGGTATAGAACTTGTCGATGCTGCTTTTTACTGTGCCATCGGTGTTGTACTTGATGTATACCAAGCCTTTGGCTCCCACCTGTGGGCGCTTTACAAAGTCGGTAAGTTCGTTAAGCTGCTTGCGACTATAGTCGGCGCAACCTGGTACACAGATACCACCGATATACTTAGCCTCATCGAATACAGAGAAGTTACCCTTGCCTGTAAAGGCATCCTTCAGCTCCACAAACTCCATGCCGAAACGCAAGTCTGGCTTGTCGCTACCAAAACGGCGCATAGCTTCGTGCCATGTCATCTGCTCCAGTTTGGGAAGTTCCACACCACGAATCTCCTTAAAAAGATGGCGGGCCATATCCTCAAAGAGGTTGATGACATCGTCTTGGTCTACAAAACTCATTTCACAGTCTATCTGCGTGAATTCTGGTTGACGGTCTGCTCGCAAGTCTTCATCGCGGAAGCACTTAGCTATCTGGAAGTAGCGATCGAAACCTGCTACCATAAGGAGTTGCTTCAATGTCTGTGGACTCTGAGGGAGTGCATAAAACTGGCCTGGGTTCATGCGCGAAGGTACCACGAAGTCGCGTGCACCCTCTGGAGTGCTGCCGATGAGGATAGGCGTCTCTACCTCCATGAAGTTTTGGCTGTCGAGGAAGTTGCGTATCAAGATGCACATGCGATGGCGCAACTCTAAGTTCTTGCGTACGGCGGGGCGTCGCAAGTCGAGGTAGCGGTACTTCATGCGGATATCATCTCCACCATCGGTATTGTCCTCTATTGTGAAAGGAGGTGTCTGGCTCTGCGAGAGTACGTTTAGCTCCTTGACCAGAATTTCGATATCACCGGTTTCCATCTTTGGATTTTTGCTCTGGCGCTCGCTCACGATACCCTTTATCTGGATACAATACTCACGTCCCAGCTTGTTGGCTGCCTCGCAGAGTTCCTTATTGTCTGCCTCATTGAAGACCAACTGAGTGATGCCATAACGGTCGCGCAAGTCGGCGAATGTCATACCGCCCATCTTTCTGGTGCGCTGCACCCATCCGGCAAGAGTCACTTCCTTGCCAGCATCGGAGAGACGAAGCTCCCCACAAGTATTCGTTCTGTACATAATTATATAATATGTTTTTGTTTCTGTTGTGCAAAAGTACAACAAATATAGGAGATAACAAAAAAAAATCGAGAAAATATTACGAAAATAATACTTTCTCGACTTTGTTTTTTACTACTTCTTTATCCTTCTGAAGGCTTGACGATGAAACCTTTCCTCTGCCTTGATGACATTGAATACCTTGGGGGCAGGCAGAATCAGCATGAATCGTGCATGGTATTCCTGCTGCAACTGCTTGATTTGTATATCCAATTCGTCTTGTCGTCGTATTGCCTCGGCGCAAGCATTGGCATCCTGACTGTTTACATGGTGGTATCGGCGCATCTCGTCGAAGAGCATACGCATTTTCTTACCCATCTGTCGATAGACGGGGAAAAACTTAGCTGCTTCTTGTGGAGTCAGGCAAGCATTGGTGGTAATATATTGCTCTAGGTCAGCCTCAAACTTCTTGGGGTCGAAACCTCCACGTTTCTTGGGTTGCGCACTGGCATTTGCCAAGCATACAAGTAGCATGAGGAGGAGGATGCACACCTTGTTCTTGATTCTCATATTTTAGGAATTTATTTTGATGGGAAAAACACCTTAGTTAAACAGGGGCTAGTTTTCTGCCAGAAGAGAGGCGTAGATTTCCTGGCTGTCTATCATCGTGTAGTCTGCCATCTGCTCGAAGTCTGCGTCCTCGCTAGTCATGGTATGGTTGGCATGAATGGCGGATGCTGTCATTTGCTTATGCTGCCCTGCATGCTGAAGGCTGTAGCTGATGCCACCTCCAATGAGGGCTACCGCAGCTACAGCGGCAGCTATCTTGCGAATAGGCATCCGTAGCCAGAGTGTCTTGTGGCGCTCTATGCTAACCACTTGTGCCTTTTGTTCTGGAAGTTGTCCAATAATGCTATCTGCAAGACTATCGAAATAGCCTGCCGGAACAGCAAATGGTTTCTCCTTGCCATAAAGCTCAGTTATTTTTTTCTCTTCTTTGATCATATCTTATATCCTTTCTTTTATATATAGTAGACGAGTGCGAACCCTGAAGGTTTAATCGCCTAGATGCAAATATTCTGAAATCTTTTTTACAGCCAAATGGTAAGAGGCTTTCAGCGCTCCTTCGCTAGTGTGCAACACTTGGCTTATCTCCGAGTATTTCATATCTTCGAAATACTTCATCTGGAATACCGTGCGCTGCACTTCGGGTAGTCTTGCCACAGCTTCTTGCAAGAGAGCTTGCGCTTCATCGCCATCAAAGTAGGGGTCTCCCATCAGTCTTGCCGCTATGCCTTCTTCCTCGTCGGCACTCACGTTGTTGGCTATCTTTTGCTTTCGCAGGAAGTCGAGTGCCTCATTGATGGCAATGCGATAGAGCCAAGTAAAGAGTGTCGACTTGCCCTGAAAGGTATGCAGGCTACTCCATGCCTTGAGAAAGGCGTTTTGCAGCACGTCGTTGGCATCTTCATGAGTCAGAACGATATGGCGCACCTTCCAGTACAGCGGTTCGCTGTATTGCTTTACGAGCGCCGCAAAACCTTCTCGTTGCGTTCTGGGCTCTCGGAGCATGTCTATCAGTTCTGTGTCTTTTATCATTATTGCTCTTTATTTTGGATTCTTTGTTTCTGAAAACTTATGCTACAGATACTTTTTCAGTTGTTGGTATATCACTGCGTCGTATCCGTACACATCTGGGTATTCGACGATGCGCCCTCCTGCCATTGGATAAAGCGTATAGTAGCCGATGAAGAGCGGCACCTGTGGATTTACTTTGACATAGCCTACTGTCATGTGGCGGTCGGCGAGCGAGTCGGCAGTCATCGAATATTGTATTTTTTCTAAGAGTTGCTCGTTCTTATCTGTCAGCAGGAAGCGAGCCAGCTCGAAGGGTTTCTCCACCCTTACGCATCCATGGGATACACCTCGGTCCTCTCTGCCGAAGACATCACGACTAGAAGTGTCGTGCAAGAAGACCGAGAAGTTGTTGTCGAACCTAAATATGATTCTGCCCAGGGCGTTTCCTTTGCCGCCTCTTTGTACGATGCTGTATCGGTCTGAAAGCAACATGCTTTGGGATACAACGGCGGGGGATACTTCTTCTTTTGTATAGCGGTCGATGATATAGTAGTTGCGCGACGCGAAGTAACTGGTGTTTCCTGCATGGCGTACCATGTCGTGTATGACGATACTGCGAGGAACAAACCACTTTGGGTTAAGTTCCATATGCTTGATATAGCTATTGAGTATCGGTGTCTTAGTCTTGGTGGCACCACACCCAATGCGCATGGAGAGCGTGTCGGCATGGTCGATGGCTAAGAGGTGGTAAGATGGGATGTTGACCATCACATACTTCTTATGCTTGTTGGGATAGTCTGCCTGCCTCCATCTACATCGCTCCATATTGCAGAGCACCTTGGCTCTCATGGCTCTACTTATATTAGGATTTTGAAGTCTTTTGGCGAGCAAGGAGTAAAATTCTGACTGAGGCTGCACTCCTGCCAGGAAATCGGCCACCTTGTCTTCCCTGAGGACTTGCAGGGCTTTCCTGTAAAAATGCGCATCAGGATGTTCCATCTTTACGTCAAAAAGGCCACGATACCTTACGGGGTGTTGGATAGTGTCGTATGGATTAGGGGCTATGCTGTCCAGGTGATTGAGCAAGTAGGTGGGATTGGCGAACCCGAAACGTTGCCCTACGGCGTAGCTCAAATAGGCTCTTGTGAGTCTGTATTCCAAGCGAGCCATGACATGGTTGGCGTCATTCCCCACGTCCTCTAGCTTGAGCGTGCGGATACGCTCCAAGTCTTTGTGTAGTTGACTGACATGGAATGAGGCTGTGCTAAACCCCATGTCGCCTACTCTGTCGAGATACGAAAGCAATGTGTCGGCACGATGATCTACGCCATGTCTTGTTATCCAGAGCAGACTGCCTTGATTACGATAATATCGCTTGGTGTACAGTTCGGCTACAGTCGTACCTTTATCGTTGCGTATGAGGCTGTCCACCAATTCTCTTATCGTCTTGGAATTGAGCGTATAAGCTGGATGGGCAAGCTCTTGATAGTATGCTAGCGAAACAGACCGATTTGTATTGGGCGCTTGCTGATGGCAAGAGACCAATACCCCACAAAGCAATGCATAAAAAAGAAATCTCAGCTCTTTCACCACTGTGTGCACCTCGTTTACTTGCGACCCACCGTTATCTTGCGAGTGAAGGATGAGCCTATCTTGATGATATAAATACCATCTGATAATGGCAATGTGATATGCTTGTCTTGACCATCGACCCGGAATGACTTCACGGCTATGCCAGCTAAGTTGTAGACAGTAACCACCATGTTGTTGGCACCAGTAACATGCATCACGCCATTGCTGTAAGTGAGGGTGATGTTAGGCTGTTCCAAGTCTATCAGTTCCAAAGCGCCGCTGTTGGCACTAGCGGTAACTGGGATGGCAAATGCCATGCTGAGTATCATGAGAAGTATCGGTAAAGTTTTCTTCATATCTTCTAGCTTGTTTCGTTAGTATACTTTAATACTTGCAAAGGTACATAAAAAAAAGGAAACTCTGCATCTCCATAAGCAAGAGTTTCCTTATTTTATATTTTTTAACCTAATCTTTTACATAATGCCGTCTGCACGCAACTTTTCTTGCCATTTCCAGGCAGAAGCGAGCACATCTTCCAGATTGGCTTCCGCCTTCCAGCCGAGTACCTCGTTGGCCTTAGTGCAGTCGCCCCAAATCTTCTCGATGTCGCCCTCGCGGCGTGGACCGTACTTCCAGTTGAGCTTTACGCCAGTAGCCTTCTCGAAGGTCTCTACGATTTCGAGCGTGGAGTTACCGTTGCCCGTACCGATATTGAAATACTCGATAGGCTCGGTCTCCTTGTCTAGTACGCGAGCCATTGCGGCCACATGAGCCTTGGCAAGGTCTACTACGTAGATATAGTCACGGATACAAGTGCCGTCTGGCGTGTCGTAATCATTGCCGAAGATAGTCAACTCCTTGCGTATTCCCATGGCTGTCTGGGTAACGTAAGGTATCAGATTGTTTGGCACGCCGTTTGGCAATTCGCCAATCTCGGCAGATGGGTGTGCGCCAATAGGATTGAAGTATCTGAGAACGATGCTCTTGATGTTGGCACCGCTATGTATATAGTCGGCGATGATTTGCTCGTTGATCTCCTTCGTGTTGCCGTATGGTGATGTCGCCTTCTGGTGAGGAGCTTCCTCTGTAACTGGAAGATTCTCAGGCTTAGGCTGCCCATAGACTGTGCATGAAGAAGAGAAGATGATGCCCTTTACGTTATATTGTGGCATCAATTCCAGCAAGTTGATGAGCGACACTATATTGTTGCGATAGTACATCAATGGCTTCTGTACGCTCTCGCCGACAGCCTTGCTGGCAGCGAAGTGGATGATGCCTTGTATATCTGGATATTTTTGGAACACAGCCTCGGCTGCGGCTTTGTCACGCAAGTCTACCTTTTCGAAGGCAGGGCGGATGCCTGTGATTTTCTCAATGCCGTCGAGCACCTCTATCTTGGAGTTAGAGAGGTCGTCCACGATTACTACGTTGTAGCCTGCCTGCTGCAACTCCACAGTGGTGTGGCTTCCGATAAAGCCTGTACCACCTGTCACAAGAATAGTCTGTTTCATTTTCTTATATAATATAGTTAGTTTGGATATTTTTCGTCTTATCGCTTGCAAAAGTACGGTAAAATTCTGAAAATCGGAAAGAAATTAGCAAAAAAAATCTTTTTTCTTTTGTTTTGTCTAGGATAAGTGCTATCTTTGCAGAAAGTTTTTATCAACTATTTTACTTGAAGCATCAACATGACGAATACAAAACATGACGCAATACAACAGAACATGAGATACCTGCAGTTATTGACGCAGTCTTTTCCGACGGTAGCCGAGGCGAGCACGGAGATCATCAACCTGCAAGCAATACTCAATCTGCCTAAGGGCACCGAGCACTTCCTGGCCGATATCCATGGTGAGTATGAGGCTTTCTTGCATGTGCTGAAGAATGCCTCGGGAAACATCAAGCGAAAAGTGAACGAGCTCTTCGGCAATACGCTCAGGGAACAGGAAAAGAGAGAACTTTGCACACTCATATATTATCCGGAACAAAAGTTGGGGCTGGTGAAGCAGAAGGAGACTGATATCAACGACTGGTATCATATCACCCTACATCAGCTAGTGGCAGTATGTCGTGACGTATCGAGCAAGTATACGCGAAGCAAGGTGCGCAAGTCTTTGCCCTGCGATTTCTCCTATATCATACAGGAGCTCCTGCACGAACATACCGAAGACCATGACAAGACTGCGTATGTAAATGTCATCGTCGACACTATCATCTCCACAGGTAGGGCGGATGATTTTATCATTGCCATTGCCAATGTAATCCAACGCCTAGCCATCGACCAGCTCCATATCCTGGGCGACATTTACGACCGCGGACCCGGTGCCCACATCATACTCGACAAGATGCGACGCTATCATAGCTGGGATATGCAATGGGGAAATCATGATGTGCTCTGGATGGGTGCAGCGGCTGGCAATGCTGCCTGTGTGTGTAATGTGATACGTCTCTCCTTGAGATATGCTAACCTTTCTACGATAGAGGAAGGTTATGGCATCAATCTTATTCCGCTGGCAACTTTTGCCATGGAAACCTATGGGGACGACGAGTGCCGGGAGTTTCAGCCTAAGATGAGTGGTGGTGCCGTCTCTATCGACGAAAAGACGCGACGTCTTACCGCACAGATGCACAAGGCAATAAGTGTCATCCAGTTTAAGTTGGAAGGTCAGCTCTACGACAAGCACCCAGAGTGGCACATGGAGCATCGCAACCTGCTGAAAGCCATTTCCCAGGAAAAGGGAACCGTAGTGGTAGACGGCAAGGAGTATCCGATGACATCCTGTCACTTCCCCACCCTAAGTCACGACGCAGCACATGCCAATGAACTGACGGCTGAGGAGGCAACCCTCATAGAGAAGTTGACTCACTCCTTCCTGGTTTGTGAGAAGTTGCACAAGCATATCAATGTGATGCTCCAACATGGCTGCATGTTCTCCATTTACAATAACAATCTTCTCTTCCATGCCTCCTGTCCGCTCAACGAAGATGGTACGCTGAAGGAGGTGGAAATCTATCCTGGCAGAACATTCAAGGGCAGAGAACTGATGCATCATACGGGGATGCAGATACGTACCGCCTTCCAGCAGGATTCCGACCCGCAGGAGAAGGCTTATGCCATCGACTACTTCCTCTATCTCTGGTGCGGTCCACACAGTCCACTTTTCGACAAGAGCAAGATGGCCACCTTCGAACGTTACTTCATCACAGACAAGGAAACGCATAAGGAGGAGAAAGGCTACTACTTCTTGCTGCGCGATCGTGAGGATATCATCGATTATATCATAGATGAGTTTGGCGTGACGGGAAACAATAGGCACATCATCAATGGGCATGTGCCGGTGCGTACCATCAAAGGCGAAAATCCCATTAAGGCGAACGGCAAACTGATGGTCATCGATGGTGGATTCAGCAAGGCTTATCATAACGAGACTGGTATCGCTGGCTATACTTTGGTATATCACTCACGTGGATTTCAGCTGGTACAGCACGAGCCATTTACAAGCATGGAAGATGCTATCGAACGAGGCACTGACATCAAGAGTACTACGCAGATAGTGGAAATGAGCAATAGGCGCATGCTTGTGGCTGATACCGACATAGGTCATGATCTATGTAAGCAGATAGCCGACTTGGAAGAACTACTCTATGCGTATCGTCATGGCTTTATCAAGGAGACGGAACGCAAGAAGTAATGCGTTAAGATAAAGGAAAAGGCTCTATTTACGTGAAATAGAGCCAGTATGCCAATGCCAAGACGGCGATGACGATAATGCCGACCAATGCCTTGATCATGCAGGTGGCTACTTTCTTGACTATCAGGATGCCTATCACCAGTATGATTAGGGCAAAGGCGTAATATGCAAATTCACTCATAGTTATTTGATTTGTAATTATTTATTATTGGGTTTTGGCCATCTAAAAGAAGGTTTCTTCCTTACTGTTTCATGACTCGGCGGAACTCAGCAGGTATCGGAGTTTCAAATTCCATCGGCTCATGGGTTACGGGATGGTAGAAGCAGAGCACGTAAGCATGCAGGCAAAGTCTGCCACATGGGTCATCTCCATTGCCATACTTGATATCGCCGCATATGGGATGTCCCATATCCGAGATATGCACACGTATTTGGTTCTTGCGGCCTGTTTCCAACTTGAATTCCACAAGAGAATGATGGACGGTGCGCTGCATCGTATGAAAATGGGTGATGGCGTACTTGCCGCCATTGTCTACATTGCTACTATAAGTAATGTAAGCCTTGTTGTCCTTCAGCCAATTGGCAATCGTACCCTCATCTTCTTCCATTTCGCCCGACACGAGCGCCACGTATCGACGGTCGAACACATTGTGATGCCAGTCAGTCTCCAGGGCAAGCTCAGTCTGCTTGTCCTTAGCGTAAATCATGAGCCCCGAGGTGTCGCGGTCTAGCCTATGCACCACGTGAGCTTGACAGTTTTGGCGAGTTTGGTGGAAGTAGTCGTCCAAGACGGCTTTTACGTTAAGCGAGGCATGTCCTGCTGCCATGCTCAGAATACCGATTGCCTTTTCTATGACAATTATGTACTTGTCCTCGTATACGATTTTCAGGTATCGGCTCTTGAAGGTCTGTAAGTTTTTCTTGGTACGGCTTACGCTGACTCTCATGCCGGGCTTGAGTGCATAGTCAAATTGGGTGACGGTTTTACCATCCACTTTGATACCACGTCCCTGGAGCGTTTGCTTCACCTTGGTCTTGCTCTGTCCTGTAAGGGTGTCGAGCAGCCATTCCAGCAGTGGCGCAGGCTTGCCCACCGTGTAGTGGTCGTACTCCTGCTGGCTCAGGTATTTATTTCGAATGTCGTTTCTTCTCATGTTTTTTTATTTTGTGTATAATCTTTTGGGGGAGCTTTCGCACGCAAAGCGCTGGTGAAAGCATTTTGCAAAAGTACTCATTTTTGTGAATCTGACAAAGAATAAGGTTCTTTTTAACTTAAAATTAAATAGTTTTTGGCTCTAAATTTCTGATTCACAAATATTTTTTGTAATTTTGCACACTGAAAATCGATAAACAATTAAGAAACAGAGATAATAAAGAATGATTACAGTACAAAATCTTGCTATCCAGTTTGGAAAGAGAGTGCTTTACAAGGATGTAAACCTCAAGTTTACTCATGGTAATATTTATGGTATCATTGGTGCTAATGGTGCAGGAAAGTCTACCTTCCTCCGTGCTATTAGCGGAGACCTGGAGCCTAATAAGGGTACCGTGGAAATGGGACCAGGCGAGCGCCTCTCCGTATTGGAGCAGGACCACTTCAAATATGACGAGTATCGCGTGATGGATACCGTACTTATGGGGCATCAGCCTTTATGGGAAAACATGAAGGAGCGCGAGCGCCTATACTCTAAGCCAGAGATGACCGAAGAGGATGGTAACCTTGCAGCTGACTTGGAACTCAAGTTTGCAGAAATGAATGGCTGGGAGGCAGAGAGCAATGCGGCGCAGCTCCTCCAGAATTTGGGCGTGAAGGATGATCGTCATGACAAACTTGTCGGCGAGCTTTCCAACACTGAAAAGGTGCGTGTCATGTTGGCAAAGGCTCTCTTTGGCAACCCAGACAACCTCCTCCTCGATGAGCCTACCAATGACCTTGACCTGGACACCGTGGAGTGGCTGGAGGAATATCTCAGCAATGTGGAACAGACAGTATTAGTAGTTTCTCACGACCGTCACTTCCTCGATGCTGTCAGCACACAGACTGTAGACATCGACTTTGGTAAGATCACTATGTTTGCAGGCAACTACTCGTTCTGGTACGAGAGCTCACAACTTGCCCTCCGACAGGCTCAGAACCAGAAGATGAAAGCCGAGGAGAAGAAAAAGCAGCTGGAGGAATTCATCCGACGCTTCTCTGCCAACGTGGCTAAGAGCAAGCAGACAACTTCTCGCAAGAAAATGCTCGAAAAACTCAATGTAGAGGAAATCCGCCCTTCTAGTCGCAAGTATCCAGGCATTATCTTCCAGATGGAGCGTGAACCTGGCAACCAAATCCTGGAAGTAGAAGGACTG
This sequence comes from bacterium, assembly GCA_963657075.1. Taxonomy (GTDB): domain Bacteria; phylum Bacteroidota; class Bacteroidia; order Bacteroidales; family Bacteroidaceae; genus Prevotella. Next base: position 46,686 of record CAVKLF010000005.1, read on the forward strand.
AAGGCCGTAGATGAAGATGGCACAGTACTCTTTGACAATGTAAGTTTCAATGTAGAGAAAGACCAGAAGGTGGTATTCCTCTCTCATAATCCCAAGGCGATGACTGCCCTTTTCGAAATCATCAATGGTAATCGTAAGGCAGACGCAGGTGAGTACAAATGGGGTGTCACCATTACCACTGCCTATCTCCCACTCGACAATACAGCTTTCTTCCAGAGCGATAAGAATCTTGTAGACTGGCTCAGTCAGTATGGGGCTGGCAACGAGGTTGCAATGAAGGGCTATCTTGGCAGAATGCTCTTTAGCGGCGAGGAAGTGCTCAAGAAAGTGAATGTGCTTTCTGGAGGTGAGAAAATGAGATGTATGATAGCACGTATGCAATTGCAAAATGCCAATTGTCTCATACTTGATACTCCTACCAACCACTTGGACTTGGAGAGTATTCAGGCTTTCAATAATAACCTGGTAGCCTTCAAAGGCAATGTGCTCTTTGCCAGCCACGACCACGAGTTTATCAACACTGTGGCAAATCGTATCATAGAGCTGACTCCATCCGGCACCATCGACAAACTGATGTCTTACGATGAGTATATCTACGATGAAGCCATCAAGGAGCAGAAAGCAAAGATGTACGGCTTACAATAATAATTGTAATCAGTTTACACTCCAGGTATCATAAAAATGCTGTGCCAGCTCGATGCGAGTCGGGTTGGCACACTCTTTGTTAACGTTTGGAATAAACCAAATAATATTATTATGTCTAAGGAAAAGAAAATAAACATAGAGGACGGAAATGTCGAGCAAAATGCTCAGGAAGAGAATGTTGGGCAGAATCCTGGCACTCAGGCAGAAGATATGCAAGTAGATAATCAGGCCGAGGCTGCTGACAAGAAGACGGAGTCGGCAGAGACAGAGACTGACAACAAGGCAGAGCATGTCGAACTTGACCCGTTGGCAAAAGCACAGCAAGAGGTAGAAGAACTGAAGAAACAGTTACTCTATAAGACTGCTGAGTTTGAGAACTATCGCAAACGTACGCTGAAAGAAAAGGCAGAACTTATCCTAAATGGTGGCGAGAAGACAATCTCCGCCATCCTTCCTGTACTTGATGACTTCGAGCGTGCCCTGGCTGATAAAAGCGAAGATCCTGCCATTATCAAAGAAGGTGTGCAGATGATTTTCAATAAATTTGTCAAGGCATTAGAGTCTTTGGGTGTCAAGAAAATCGATACTGCCGACAAGGATTTTGATGTAGACTTCCATGAGGCTATAGCGATGGTTCCAGGTATGGGAGATGACAAGAAGGGTAAAATCATCGACTGCGTACAGACTGGCTACACCCTTAATGACAAGGTAATCCGCCATGCCAAGGTCGCAGTAGGTCAATAAGAGCCAATTCATAATTTATAGTTGACAATTAATAATTATGGCTAAGAGAGACTATTATGAGGTGCTGGGCGTAGATAAGTCGGCGTCAGAGGATGAAATCAAGAAGGCATATCGTAAGATTGCCATCAAGTATCATCCCGACCGCAATCCTGGCAACAAAGAGGCGGAAGAAAAATTCAAGGAAGCCGCAGAGGCTTACGAGGTGCTCCACGATGCACAGAAACGCCAGCAGTATGACCAGTTTGGATTTGACGGTCCGCAAGGAGGATTCGGAGGATTCGGTGGTGGCGCAGGCATGGACTTGAACGATATATTCTCCATGTTTGGCGATATCTTCGGCGGGCATTCCGGAGGCTTCGGAGGCTTTGGAGGCGCACAGGCTGCTCCTCAGTACCAAGGAAGAGACTTGCGCGTACAGGTAAAGCTTACTTTGGAGGAAGCCTACAAGGGCATGACCAAGAAATTTAAGATACGCAAGGATGTCGTATGCGACGAGTGCCATGGTACTGGATGTGAAAATGGGGCAAAGCCTGAGACCTGTCCTACTTGTCATGGCTCTGGTTACACCATGAGAACCGTGCGTTCCATGTTTGGCATGATGCAGACACAAGGAGCTTGTCCTACCTGTCACGGAGAAGGTTCCATTGTGAAGCATAAGTGTAAAAAATGTGCAGGAGAAGGTATTGTGCAGGGAGAAGAAGTCATCGAGTTCACTATCCCGGCAGGTGTGGACGACAACATGGTTGTTACTGTCCCCGGCAAGGGAGGCGCTGCCAAGCATAACGGTGTGAATGGAGATTTGCAGGTGATTGTGCACGTAGAGAAGAGTGATGTCTTTGAGCGTGTCAACAAAGACCTCTATTACAACCTCGTGCTCGATTTTGCCACCGCCGCTTTAGGTGGCGAGGTGGAAGTACCGACCATGGATGGAAAGACAACCATCAAAATAGAACCAGGCACGCAGCCTGGCAAACAGATTCGTCTTCGTGGCAAAGGTATGCCTTCACTTCCTGGATATGGATATGGAAATGGAGATATCATTATCAATGTAACAGTTTTCATACCGAAGGCTTTGACCAAGGACGAAAAGAAACTTATAGAAAAATTCAAGGAGTGTGAGAACTTCAAGGCTGACAATGCTACCAAGAAGACACTCTTCGACAGCTTTAAGAATCTTTTTAAATAAAGTACTAAAAAACTATCGTACCAGGGCAAGAGGATTGCCTTGGTTACATTTCATAATTTTGTGTCAGGCGATTCGGTTATGAGAATAACTGGATTGCCTTTTTTGATTGGGGTGATGACCATACCATCTGCCCCTATATATAATAAGGTATAAGGAGAAAAATGAATTATCAAGAAACAACCCAATATCTCTTTACGAGCACTCCAGTGTTCGAAAAAGAGGGGGCCTCGGCATATAAGCCAGGGCTAGATACAGTACAGGCGTTGGATGCTCATTTCGACCATCCTCACCTAAGATACAAGACCATTCATGTAGCAGGAACAAACGGTAAGGGCTCTTGCTCTCATACATTGGCGGCCATACTTCAAAGTCAAGGTTATAAGGTGGGGCTGTTTACATCACCACACTTGGTAGACTTTCGAGAGCGCATCCGAGTGAATGGTGAGATGGTGAGCGAACAGTACGTTGTCGACTTTGTAAAGAATAACCGTGCGTTTTTCGAGCCGCTTCACCCATCCTTCTTCGAAATTACCACCATGATGGCATTTCAGTACTTTGCCGACCAAAAGGTGGACTATGCTGTTATCGAAGTGGGACTGGGTGGTCGCCTTGACAGTACCAATATCATCACCCCGATTCTTTCTGTCATCACCAATATCAGTTTTGACCACACACAATTCCTGGGCAATACCTTGCAATCTATAGCTGGTGAGAAGGCAGGCATCATCAAGGAGAATGTGCCAGTTGTGGTAGGTGAATACACACCAGAGACTCGCCCTGTTTTTGAATGCGTGGCCCAAGAAAGGAAAGCCCCTATCCTATTTGCCCAGGATTTGAGCATGGATATGGATGTAACTATGGAGCTGAAAGGCTCTTATCAGGAGAAAAACAAGAAAACAATTTTGACTGCAGTCGCCTGCCTGCGCGACCTAATGCCACTGACAGACGATGCTGTAAGGAGAGGTTTTGCACATGTCTGTGAACTGACAGGGTTAAGAGGTCGATGGGAAAAGCTAGGCGACAATCCTTATATAGTATGTGATACTGGTCATAATTTAGCGGGCTGGCAGTATCTGGCATCGCAAATAAAAGGGGTGAAGGCTAAGTGCAAGCATATCGTTTTTGGCATGGTGGATGATAAAGACATCGAGCATGTGATGTCGCTTTTATCAGATATTCCAGCCAAGTACTATTGGACGCAAGCTTCTACACATAGAGCTATCCCTGTAATGAACATATCGGAAACAGCGATTCGCCATGGACTTGATGGATTGTGCTATTCTTCTGTGAAAGAGGCGTTTGAGGCAGCGAAGGCTGCTGCTGGCAAAGAGGATTTCATCTTTGTAGGTGGTTCTAGCTATGTGGTAGCAGATTTACTGTCGTAATGCATTTTAGTTTTTTTTAAATGAAATAATTGCCAAATAATTTGTAGTACTCATTTTTTTTTAGTTACTTTGCAGTATGATACTTTAAACTATCAGAGTAACTAAAAAAATATTGAGATATTATGAATACAGAACCAGCAAATAAGTGTGGTTTGAAAAGAGAAGATTTTCAGACCACTGTGAATGGTAAGAAGACTGACCTCTTCGTGTTGACCAACAACCAAGGAAACGAAGTTGCTGTAACCAACTATGGTGGCGCCATTGTCGCTATCATGATGCCTGACAAGGATGGAAATTATGCCAACCTCATCCAGGGACATGACAATATCCAAGATGTCATCAATTCTCCAGAGCCTTTCCTCAGCGTACTCATCGGTCGCTATGGTAATCGCATCAAGGAGGGTAAGTTCTTCCTGCATGGCAAGGAATATCAGTTGGCTTGCAATGATGGTCCTAATCATTTGCATGGTGGCCCAACAGGTTTTCATGCACATGTGTGGGATGCTACACGTATGAGCGACAATGCTGTTGTCTTGAAATATACGAGTCCTTATGGCGAGGAAGGCTTCACTGGCGAGATGGATATTTGGGTAGCTTATACATTGACAGATGATAACGAATTGGTAATCAAGTATCAAGCCACTACCAACAAGTTGACTATTGTCAACTTGACACATCACGGATTCTTCTCTATCCAAGGTATCGGAAATCCTACCTCTACTATCGACAACATTATCTGCGAGGTAAACGCAGATTTCTATCTCCCTATCGATAAAGTTTCAATTCCAACGGGTGAAATCCTCAAAGTAGAGGGTACTCCTTTTGATTTCCGCACACCCAAACCTATCGGCCAGGATATTAACGCTGACCATGAGCAAATCAAGAATGGTCAGGGCTATGATCACAATTACGTGCTCAACAAGAAGGAAGAAGACGAACTCAGTTTTGCCGCTCGTATCATGGACCCTGTAAGTTGCCGCACCATGGAAGTTTATACCACTGAACCAGGTTTGCAAATGTATACAGGCAACTTCTTGGCTGGCATTTCCGGTCAGCATGGTGCTACCTTCCCACGTCGTAGTGCAGTCTGCTTTGAGGCTCAGCACTTTCCTGATACACCTAACCGTCCATACTTCCCAAGCGTGCGCCTGAAACCAGGCGAAACATACACGCAGAAGACTATCTATAAGTTTGGAGTTAAGAAATAATAGCAATCAAAGTGCCTCTTGATATCACAAAGAAAAAGAGGCACACGAAATAGGCAGTACTTCGTACGAACGGAGTACTGCTTTCTAAGTGTTTACAACTTAAACATTTCCCTAACGTATAAGTCCAGAAACAATAACATTAACAATATCAACTATTAACAGAAAATGGAAAACCAAAACAAAAATGGTAATATCATCGCCATTATCACGATGATGTTCCTCTATGCCATGATTTCGTTTGTAACGAATTTGGCAGCTCCTATTGGAGTCATCTGGAAAAATGTATTTGCAGATAGTGGTAGTGCCAACATGATAGGTATGCTTGGTAATGCAATGAACTTTTTGGCATACCTCTTTATGGGTATCCCTGCAGGTAAGTTGCTTACCAAGATAGGCTATAAGAAAACAGCCTTGACAGGTATTGCTACAGGTTTTGTCGGTGTGTTCGTACAGTTCCTCTCAGGTAAGTTCGGGGCAGATGTATCAGGCTTCTCTATCTATCTATTAGGTGCATTTATCTCAGGTTTTGCTGTATGTATTCTGAACACAGTAGTTAACCCAATGCTCAACCTGCTTGGTGGTGGCGGCAATCGTGGTAACCAGCTGAACCTCATCGGTGGTACGCTGAATAGCTTGTCTGGTACTTTAACACCTATGCTTGTAGGAGCGCTTATTGGAACAGTAACTGCCAACACACAGATGGTAGACGTAAACCTCGTGCTTTACATAGCATTGGCAGTATTTGCCCTTGCTTTTGTCTGCTTAGTATTCATTCCTATCCAAGATCCAGAGATGGGCAAGACTACAGATAAGACCGTCTTCGAGCATTCACCTTGGGCATTCCGACACTTTATACTTGGTGTTATCGCCATTTTCTTGTATGTAGGTGTTGAGATAGGTATCCCTGGCACATTGAATTTCTACATCTCGGATACGACATCTAATGGTGGTGGTTTCATCAATGGTTCCGTCTTGGCAAATGCTGCAGCTATTGGTGGTTTTGTGGCAGGTACATATTGGCTTCTCATGTTGGTAGGTCGTCTCTGCTCTAGCTTTATTGCAGACAAGGTCTCTAGCCGTGTGATGATGATAGTAGCTAATGGTGTAGGTATGATTTTTATTCTCCTCGCCGTACTGCTCGGTAAGAGTACCACCATTGAGATGCCTGTATTTACAGGCACTTCTTTCCAAATGGTGACAGTGCCTATCGCAGCCTTGTTCTTGGTACTTTGCGGTCTCTGTACCTCTATCATGTGGTCTTCTATCTTCAATTTGGCTACCGAGGGACTTGGCAAGTACACAGCACAAGCCTCAGGTATCTTTATGATGATGGTAGTAGGTGGAGGATTGATGCCGCTTATCCAAAACTTCATTGCCGACAACGCAGGTTATATGATCAGCTACATCGTACCATTGGTATCCATGGGCTACATGTTCTTCTATGCTTTGGCAGGTAGCAAGAATATCAACAAGGATATTCCAGTAGATTAAATCTTTGCATCATGTTTTAGCCCTAAGGCTCATCAGTCTTAGGGCTAAATAAAAATATAAATCGTTAATAAATAACAACAATCTAAACTAATACAATTATGGATATAGAAAAAGTAAGAAGCCGCTTTATCAAGCATTTCGATGGTAAGACAGGTAATATTTATATGTCTCCAGGACGCATCAATCTTATCGGTGAGCATACCGATTATAATGGTGGTTTTGTTTTCCCTGGAGCCGTGGATAAGGGAATCATGGCAGAAGTTCGCCCCAATGGCACTGATACAGTAATGCTCTACTCTATCGACTTGAAAGACCGCGTAGAGTTCAATGTAAATGACCCAGAGGGACCTCGTGCGTCTTGGGCTAGATATATTTATGGCATTTGTCAGGAAATGAAGGCTTTAGGTGTAGAGGTGAAAGGATTTAATGCAGCATTTTATGGCGATGTGCCTCTCGGTGCAGGTATGTCTTCTTCTGCAGCTCTAGAGAGTTGCTTTGCATTTGCACTCAATGATCTCTTTGGAGACAACAAGGTGTCAAAGTGGGACCTCGTATTGGCAGGTCAGGCCACAGAGCATAAGTACATTGGTGTAAATTGTGGCATCATGGACCAGTTCG
>CAVKLF010000006.1:0-43062 GCA_963657075.1 bacterium
GCAATGAACTGCAAAGAGTCATGGCATCAGACCGTTCGGAATTTGTGATAGTGTATGGACGAAGAAGAGTATTTTTACAGATCAAGCTTCTCTATATATTTGGCAATTATATACTTTTAGGCACAATTATGTAGGTATGCAGTCTTTTTGCGTAATTCTCTAATTCTTGATAAGAAAAACTCTAACAACTTATTTTTTACTATTACTAAAACGTGATGCGGGCCAAGTAATCGTAATGGGCTCCTTCGGCTATGAGCTGGCAGTGCAAACCGCAACTTTCGGCGATGGATTTTAGAAGAGGAAAGTCGACGTAGAGCCAGTCGAAGGTATCGCCTTTCACTTCTTTGTAAATCATCTGATAGTCCACCTCGCCATAATAGGCTCCAGCCAGATTGATGTCGAAGCTTCCATCCTCGTTCTCGTAGATATACTTGAGGTCGGAGGAGTCGATGAGTATCTGCCCATCAGTATTAAGCAGTGCTTTCAGGCGATTGAAGAGGGTAGGGAGGTTGGCTATCTTGCCAGCGATGCCAGTGCCGTTCATCAATAGCAGGATGGTATCGAAGCCGCTCTCGGGATGGGGATTGCCTTGGTGGCTGGTTCCTGTGCTAAGGTGCGCGTCGAAGAGATTGATGCATTCCACGTCTTTCACGCCTCTCAGCTTCATCGTCTCACAGCTCAATGGAGAAATGTCGATGGCCTTTACTTTCAATCCTGATTCTTGCAAGGCGAGCGCATGGCAGCCCGCTCCTGCTCCTACATCGAGCACCCGTCCTTGAGTCATGTCTAGGGCTTTCTGCTCCAGCTTCGGCATGTCTTGGTAGGTGCGGAAGAGATGCTGTACGGGCATTTCGTCTTCCTCGAACATGGAGGAGAGTACACGCAGTTTGGCAGCCTTTCCCGTTGTCTGGTAGTCGAGGATGGCAGCCCCCATCGGGTCTTTGTCCTTTGATAGTATGTTTAAATTTGTCATGTTTGATGTTGATAGTTGGACTTAAAACGAAAAAGGATGATAGCCTTCTTCTGTGGCAGAGAATAACTATCATCCTTTTTTAAAAATATGTCTTTATGCGAAGAGTTGTAGTGTGTATAGGTAAATTACTGCAGCAGGTATGGCCATGAGCGAGGAGTCGAAGCGGTCGAGCATGCCACCGTGTCCTGGCAGGAGGTTGCCGCTGTCTTTTACACCAAGAGTGCGCTTGAAAAGGCTTTCTACCAAGTCGCCCCAAGTGCCGAAGAACACAACTACCAGTCCGAGTCCTACCCATCCAACGATGCTTAGTCTGTGAACTGCACCATCGTTGGCGATATAGCCGACGATAAGAGCTGCAATGATGACGAATATGCCTCCGCCGATGCTTCCTTCCCAACTCTTCCCCGGACTAATGCGAGGAAATAGCTTGTGCTTGCCGAAGAGCGACCCACTGCAATAGGCACCAGTATCGTTGGTCCACAGGAAGATGAAAATGCTTAGCGGTAGAAGTGTGTCGAAATGTATCTGTCCGTCGAAGGCGGAATACTCAAACGCCAATACATTGATCATCGAGAAAGGCAAGGCGATGTACATCTGTGAGAGCATGGTGTAGGCCCAATCGTTGATGGCGTCCTTGTTGCCAGTATATAGTTCGCTGATAAACAGGTAGACTATAGTGAGCAGGTAGGGCACGAATACCACGAAGTTGCTGACTACTCCTATGCGGAATCCTGCCACAGCCAGGAAAAAGTATACGCCTGCCACGGTGGTAATAAAGCGATTTACTGTGACATTCTCTTTCTGATTGACCAGGCCGCAGTATTCCCAGATGCTCAGACCGGTGATGAGAGCAAAGAGGGCTACCATGCCCCAAGGGTTGAGAAAACAAGACACCATGCAGACTACGAAGAGTACGCCTGTAACGGTTCTTACTATCAGATTCTTTTGCTTGTCTGTCATGTTTGTTTATTTGTCGTTATTGTTCTCGTTGTCGTTCTCTTCCTCTTCCTTATGCACTTTAGCCTCATGCTCTTGGATGGCAGCTTGTACCTCTGGTAATTCTTTGACGGCATCATCGTCTACCTTGGGCTGCTCGTCTTGCATGATTTCCTGAGAACGGCTCATCCAAGGGCGCTTACCGAAGATGTGTTCCACATCCTCTGCCATAATCACCTCCTTCTGAATGAGCAGTTCGGCGAGGGCATTGTGGCCTTCTTTGTGCTCCATCAGGATGTTCTTGGCGCGAGTGTACTGCTCGTTTACCATCTTGAGTACCTCTTGGTCTATTTCTCTGGCAGTGGTCTCGGAGTATGGACGCTGGAATGAGTACTCGTTCTGGTTGTAATAGCAGATGTTAGGCAATGTCTTGCTCATACCCAGGTAGGCTACCATGCCGTAGGCACTCTTGGTGGCACGCTCCAGGTCGTTCATCGCTCCAGAAGAAATGTGTCCGGTGAAGAGTTCCTCTGCTGCACGACCACCCATCAATGAGCACATCTCATCGAGCATCTGCTCCTTGGTGGTAATCTGTCGTTCCTCAGGCAGGTACCATGCTGCACCGAGAGCTTGCCCGCGTGGAACGATGGTAACCTTGATGAGAGGGTTAGCATACTGGCAGAACCATGATATGGTGGCGTGACCAGCCTCGTGCAAGGCGATGCTTCGCTTCTCGTCGGCAGTCATCACTTTAGTCTTCTTCTCCAGTCCGCCTACGATGCGGTCTACGGCATCGAGGAAGTCTTGCTTGCATACGGCCTTCTTGTCATGGCGGGCAGCGATGAGGGCTGCCTCGTTGCATACGTTGGCGATATCGGCACCAGAGAAACCTGGCGTCTGGCGAGCCAAGAGGTCTACGTCTACTGTGTCGTCTACTTTGATAGGCTTGAGGTGAACCAGGAAAATAGCCTTGCGCTCGTTCAGTCCTGGCAGGTCTACATGTATCTCACGGTCGAAACGACCTGCACGGAGCAAGGCGCTGTCGAGCATGTCTACACGGTTGGTGGCTGCGAGGATGATGACACCGCTGTTGGTGCCAAATCCGTCCATTTCGGTAAGGAGGGCATTCAGGGTGTTCTCTCGCTCATCGTTTCCGCCCATGGCTGGGTTTTTGCTGCGGGCACGTCCTACAGCATCTATCTCATCGATGAAGATGATGCAAGGTGACTTCTCCTTGGCCTGGCGGAAGAGGTCGCGTACGCGAGATGCGCCCACGCCGACAAACATTTCCACGAAGTCGGAACCGCTCATGGAGAAGAATGGTACACCTGCCTCGCCTGCTACAGCCTTGGCCAAGAGGGTTTTACCTGTTCCTGGAGGACCTACGAGCAGGGCACCCTTAGGTATCTTGCCTCCTAGGTCTGTATATTTCTGAGGATTTTTGAGAAATTCCACGATCTCCTGTACTTCCTGTTTGGCTCCTTCTTGACCAGCTACATCTTTGAAGGTAATACCTATGGCATTTCCCTTCTCATACATTTTAGCCTTGCTCTTGCCGACGGAGAAGATACCGCCGCCCATGCCAGTCATACCGCTTCCCATCTTACCCGACATCCAGTAGATGAAGAGGAAGAAGAAGAGGATGGGGGCTATGTTGATAAGCAGATTGACTATGCCGCTCTCTTTCTGGTTATCATAGCTGAAAGAGCGAATCTTGCCCTCTTTTACCATCTCATTGGCGTATTTGTCTAATTCGTCAATGGAGCCAAACTGTACTTTTACGTATGGACTTTGACCTAGATTTTGTGCGCTTGTCTTGTATACGTCTCGGGTGTATTTGGGGTTGATGTATATCTTGAGGCTACCCTCCGTCTTGTTTGCTACTACACTCAGTACGTACCCCTTGTCTACATACTGCCTAAACTCTGTATAGGTGGCTTCTCTGGTAGCATTGCCGCCGAGGGCTTCGCCACCGCCACTGAAGAAGAGGGCAATGAGTGCTACCAAGATGATGGTATAGAGCCAATTCATATTAAACCTAGGCATCTTAGGTCCTTTTCCTCCGCCCAGGCCATTGAAGTTGTTTGCTTGTTCCATGTCTTATACCTTGAATTTATACGTATATGTTAGATGTTTCTGCCTAAGTTATCTAGTCCAGGTTGGGCACCTGGGTGAGCTTGGCGTCAGCCCAAAGGTGCTCCAGGTCGTAGTAGGCGCGTACCTCTGGTTGAAAGATATGTACCAGTACGTCTACGAAGTCCATAGCTACCCACTGGTCATTTCCCAGACCTGCTACATTAACAGGCTTTTCGCCCAAGTTCTTGCGACAAAGGTCGCCGATAGACTCTGCTATCGCCTCTACCTGGGTAGGTGATCCGCCTTGGCAGATGATAAAATATTTGGCAATGGAACCGTCAATGTCTGTCAGGTCGGCGATGACGATATCCTGTCCTTTCTTTTCTTGTATACCTTCTTTGATAGTCTCTACGAGTTGTTTCACTGTGTTCATTACTTCTTGTTATGTTCTTGTTGTTAATGTCTTATATAAATATATGCTTAATTCCATGCAAAGATACAGTAAATACACGAAATATCACTCAAAAAAGCTAAAATTTGAGTTTTTTTAGGGGAAAAAAGGAAAGTATTACTAAAAAGTGAGAAAAAAATTTGGTGATTAGAAAAAAAACTCGTACCTTTGCAACCGCATTTATGAAAACGAAGTTTCATTCTTGCTAAATTGGGATATGGTGTAATGGTAACACTACAGATTCTGGTCCTGTCATTCCTGGTTCGAGTCCGGGTATCCCAACCAACTCTTAATCATCAGTGGGATATGGTGTAATGGTAACACTACAGATTCTGGTCCTGTCATTCCTGGTTCGAGTCCGGGTATCCCAACCAACTCTTAATCATCAGTGGGATATGGTGTAATGGTAACACTACAGATTCTGGTCCTGTCATTCCTGGTTCGAGTCCGGGTATCCCAACAATGAATATGGCATCTTTCAGTATTGGAAGATGCCATATTCATTGTATCAAAATACTTCATGGGATAGTAATAAGTTGTGTTGCTCCCAAAGGCAATCCCCTACAAGAGAGAGTATTGTAGGGGATTTATAGCTTGTCATCATCTCTTATTTGTTTTCGGCATCAATAGCCTTGATCTTCTGCTTGACGAGATCTAGGTCGCTCTTCAATTTCTCCACCTTGCGGTTCATTTCCTCTATAAGGCTGTTTCCCTTCTTGCTGGCAGCATTGAGGAAACCGAGGTTGTTCTCGTAGGTAGTGATTTCGGAGCGCAACTGATCGTAACGACGCAAGAGCTTGCCGCGCTCGTTGTCGAGTGTGTTTGCTCCCTCCTTGGCTACGTTCTTGAGATTGTTCTTGAAGTTGTCCAAGTGGCGCTTAGCGTTGCTGATGTGCAAGTTGCTGTATACCTTGTTGAGTACCTCGTGGTATTCTTCGTAGAGCTTGTCTTTTTCCTTGTAAGGAACATGCCCGATGGCATTGTATGCAGCTGTCAGCTCTTGCACCTTTTTCTGTAGGTTGTCGCTGGTATTCCCTAGGAGAGATTTTAGTTCGGCGATGATCTCGCGCTTCTTGTCAAGGTTTACGTGTTCCTCATTGCGAGTACCGGCGTTCTGCTTGTTGCGAGCCTCGAAGAATTGGTTGCATGTGTCCAGGAATTCTTTCCAGAGTGCATCATTCTGTTTGCGAGGCACAGCGCCCACTTTCTTCCATTCCTTTTGGAGGGAGATAAACTTGTCGCCCGTCTTCTTCCAGTCGGTGCTGGTAGCGAGGCTCTTAGCTTGCTCGATGAGTTTCTGTTTCTTCTCGATGTTGGCGGCATACTGCTCTTTCAGTGCTGAGAAGAATGCAGATTTCTTGCTGAAGAATTCGTCGTTGGCCAGGCGGAAACGCTCGAAAATCTTGACGTTCTCCTTCTGTGGGGCGAAGCCTATCTGCTTCCATTCTCCCTGTATGTCGATGATGGACTTGCTGGCTTTTTCCCAGTCGGCGGCAGATTGGCGCTCCTCGGTATTGATGGCCTCTACTTGCTCGCAGAGGGCTATCTTCTTGGTGAGGTTCTCTTCCTGCTTGACACGTATATCCTCGAAGTATTGCTGGTGCTTCTTGTTGATGATGGTGCTTGCTGCCTTGAATCGAGTCCAGATAGACTCTCTGAGATCTTTGGCGACAGGACCTATCTCACGGTATTGCTGGTGCAGGTCTTGTAGCTGGCGGAAGGCGGAGATGATGTCCTCTTCTTCTGCCAGTTTCTCTGCTATCTCGCAGATCTTGGTCTTGGCTTCCAGGTTCTTCTTGAAGTCGTATTCGCGAGCCTCATTGTTGAGCTTGAGCAGGTCGTAGAACTGCTCTGTATAGAGCTGGTAATTCTTCCATAGCTCAGTCGCCTTGTCGGCAGGTACAAGCTTGATGTCTTTCCATTCCTGTTGGAGAGCCTTGAAATCCTGATATGAGTTATTGGCCTCCTCGGGCGAGGTAGACATGGCTTTTATCTTCTCGATAATCTCAAGCTTCTTAGCCAGGTTGGCCTGTTTCTCCTCTTCTTGTGCAAGGAAAATTTTGGCTCTTTTCTCCTTGATGATTTGCATTTCGGCTTTGAATTCCTCTTCTGTGTCATCAGGTAAGAGAACATATTTTTCTGGGTCGCCTCCTGCAGCGAGATACTCCTTGGTCTGGGCATCTCTCTCTGCTAAATGCAACTTATAGTAAGTTGCCTTCAGTTGGTCGATTTCCTCTTTGTCGAGGTTGTCATCGCCATGAGCGATTTCCTTTACTCTTTCGAGTACTTCCTGCTTGGTGGCGTAGGCCTTCTTGGCAGGCTCTTCCATAGTGCCCTGTTGCTGCAAGGCTTTTTCTTGAGAGTCCATCATTTCACTTTTGTTTAGTTTATGATTCGAGTTGCTTTGGCTGCTGGTGATGGTTTCTTTTCTTGGAGGTGTCTCTAGCGTTTTGTTGGCCATGCCGTACAGCCCAATAAAATGTTATTAATTAATAAGGTGCAAACTTAAGCAAAAAAATCGAATATCCGTCAGAATATTCGATTTTTTTAATGTTTTTTTATTTATAATCGCTCCTGTAGACGATACGAGTATTGAATCTGTACCAAGCTGTCTCTGCTTCTAGAGCAATCGTTTGTATCTCAAGAATCCCCATGACAATACAGATACTACGATAGAGATGATGATGGCAAAGGCGAAGCCGTATGGGCTGCTCTCCATGCCATTGAGCAAGTTCATACCAAACATGGAGGAAATGAGCGTAGGCAACATCATGACGATACTGATACTGGTCAAGGTACGCATCGTGGTGTTCATGTTGTTATTGATGATGCTCGAATAGGTATCCATCGTAGATTCCAGAATGTCGGAATAGATGCTCGTAGTCTCCCTGGCCTGGGTCATCTCGATGTTGACATCTTCGATGAGGTCGGCATCGAGTTCGTCTACCTGGAGCTTAAACTTCAGTTTAGACAGCAAGTTTTCGTTGCCGCGGATAGAGGTGATGAAGTAGGTGAGCGAGTCTTGCAGACGGCTCAGTCCTATCAGGCTCTCGTTGTTCACCCCATGATCCAAATTGCGTTTTGCTTTCTCTATGAGAGAGTTGATTTGCTTCAGTCGTTTCAGATACCATACGGCAGAGGAGAGGAAGAGGCGGAATATCATGTCTACATAATCCGTGAATCCCTCGCTGCGCTTCTGCTGGTAGCTCACGAAGTCTATCATCATGTTGGTCTCGTAGTAGCATACGGTGATGGTGACGTCTCGCTTGTGGATGATACCTAGTGGCACGGTGGTGTATGGCGTGCGGCTTCGTATCTCCTTGACGTAAGGGATACGGAGGATGATGAGCATCCAGCCATCGTCGTATTCGTAGCGGGCACGCTCATCGGTATCGCTGATATCCGATAGGAAATAATCTGGTATTTTGAATTCTTCTTCCAGCAAGCGCTGGTCTTCGTCAGTTGGGCAAGTTACTTGTATCCAACAGTTTGGCTGCCACTCGTTGAGTACAGTCAGGTTCTTGTCTATATTCCAAAAAGTCTTCATTGTTTGCTAATCTCCACTCATAAAAGTTTGGGGTGTGGAGATGAGCGCTTGGTGTAGTCTCTCTCTCTCTAGTTTGGAGACCTTGAATGCTGCCGAATCTCCACGCCTTACAATTCATTGTTGTTTTCCGCGTGATAATCGTCCATTTGTGTTAATATTAAATTTGACTTATGCAAGAGATGCAAGGTTGCCTCTTAGGCGACGAATACATATAGGTGTTATCCTCTATGGCTACACCTTCTTGCGAATCTGTTTGCAAAGGTAACGAAATTAATTGAAACAAGGAACAAAAAAGCCGAGAAATTTTTTCCTCGGCTTTCATTTTAGTATTTTTGTAACAGTTTTCCTGTTAAATTCTGAAGTTCGTTACTTCGGCTTTCTTGCTTATTTGGTAGGAATCTCTGCGAGCAACTGCTTGATGAGGTTCCAGAACGGAGCTACGCAACTAATCTGGCAACGCTCGTTGGCCGTGTGAGGGCTTAGGAGGGTAGGACCGAATGATACGATATCGAGGTTAGGATACTTGCTCAGGATGATAGAGCACTCCAAACCTGCATGTACGGCCTGCACCTTGCCGTCTATGCCGTTCTGCTCCTTGTAAATCTTGATGACGTGCTCCAGGATGTCGCTTTTGGGGTTAGGGTTCCAACCGCCATATTCACCGCTGCGCTCTACCTTCATGCCTGCCATGGAGAAAGTGCTCTCCAGCATAGTGGCAATATAGTCTTTGTATGAGTCGCTGCTGGAGCGAGCCAAGATCTGGATGGTAGCCTTGCCGTTGCCAATCTCTATGATGGCCAGGTTGGATGAGGTCTCCACGATGCCAGGCATAGATGGAGCCATGCGCAGTACGCCGTCATGACAAGCATAGATAGCGTCTACGAGGTTGTCTTGGATTTCCTGTGGAACCATGGTCTTGGGGGCCTCTACCTTCTCTGTGAAGAGCTCGATGTTGTCGATGTTCTCGATGCCGTCAAAGTCTTCCTTTAGTTGCTCCTTCCAGTCTTCCAGCCAGTTAGGCAGGACTTCCTCTGCGGCTGGGTCGATGGTGACAACTACTTCTGCCTGGAAAGGAATGGCATTACGCATGTTGCCGCCGTTCCATGATACGAGGCTAGCGCCTAGGTCGGAGATGGCTTCTCTTACTATGCGCGCCATACACTTGTTGGCATTGGCTCTGCCCTCATTGATTTCGATGCCAGAGTGGCCACCCTTCAGACCCTTAAGGGTAATCTTGTATGCTGGGTCGCCCGAGTAAGTCTCTGCCTCCTTGTAGTCGAGAGTGGCGGTGATGTCTATGCCACCTGCGCTACCGATGACGAACTCTCCCCATACCTCTGTGTCGAGGTTCAGGAGGATGTCTCCGTTCAGCTCATCGGCAGGAAGCTCGTTGGCACCATACATTCCTGTTTCCTCGTCACGGGTGATGAGGCCCTCGATAGGACCATGCTGCAAGGTGTTGTCTTCCATCACAGCCATAATGGTAGCTACACCCAGTCCGTCATCGCTGCCGAGCGTGGTGTGGTTGGCACGAACCCAGTCGCCATCGATGATAGTCTCGATAGGATCTGTCTCGAAGTTGTGTTTGCTTTCAGGCGATTTCTGTGGTACCATATCCATGTGTGCCTGCATAATAACACCTTTGCGGTTTTCCATGCCTGGAGTGGCAGGCTTGCGCATCAGGATGTTGCCTGCTGGGTCTTGGAAAGCCTCTACACCTGCTTCCTTTGCCCACTGGAGCAAGAAAGCTTGAATTTTCTCCAAATGTCCTGATGGACGTGGAACTTTTGTCAACTTGTCGAAGTTACGCCAGATTTCTACTGGTTTTAGATCCTTAATTTCAGCCATAATATCTATTAAATTAAAATTAGTAATTCTGAATTGATGATGAGGCTTGCGCCTTGCTATGCGATTGGGTACTTCCCTCTTCGCTCTTCACTTTCTTCGTGAATGCCAGGGCTATCCAGGCGTAGATGCCTAAGAGAATAACAAGCAATGTCTGCACTGAATGTACAATGAGTACGAAGAAGAGGGCATCGTTTGTAGGTATGCCGTAGAGGATGAGCATCGTCTTCACGGCAAAGTGCCAGGGACCAGCTCCGTTGGGCGTAGGCACGATGACGGCTATACTACCCACGATGAAGGTAACCAGTCCGCACATCCAACTTAGATGGGAGGTTGACTCAAAACATTGGAAAGTAAGGTAGTAGTGCAGAAAGTAGCTCAGCCAGATGCCTAGTGTAAAGGCTATGAAGAGAGGAACGTTCTTAATACTTTTTAGGGAGATGATTCCCTGCCAGATGCCACTTAGCGTAGCTTTTACCTTATTATATATGGCAAGCTTGCGCAGCAGAAAGTGTACGAGTAGCAGTATGGCTATACCACAGATGGCTGTGACGAGATAGCCAGTGGCAGTGAATTGGCCGAGGATGTTGTCCATGCTGGTACCTGTGGTGCGGAAGAATTTCAGAAAGACCGGTATCTGCATCAGAAAGACCATGCCCGAGATGATGAGTACCAACAACGAGTCGATGGCTCGCTCGGTTACCACCGTGCCCAAAGACTTGGGGAAAGATATGTTGTCCCACCTCTTCAAGATGCCGCATCTCATAAACTCTCCTATGCGAGGCACTACCAAACTCATGGCGTAAGAGATGAATATAGAGTTGACGCTGACGCCTGTGCGAGGTTTCTCTTCGATTGGCTCCAGTGTTTGCTTCCATCTCCATCCCCTGAAGACTTGAGCCAGAATGCCGAAAGGAAAGGACAGCAGCATCCAGGTCCAGTTCATCTTGTGAAGCAAAACATCCTCCACTAGCTTGAAGTCGAACCCACGATACATCCAATAGAGAATGACACCGCCCAATATAAGCGATAGTGCCACCTTCAATGTATTGTTTGCTATCTTTTTTGTTTCCATATTAAATGCAAAGGTAATATATTATTTGGTAATGGAGAATGAAAAGCCTGTAAATTTAGCATAAATAAACGCTTTCATTGCATTTCATCATCTCTTTTTCCCTAAAAGATGAAAAAAAAAGTGTTCTTAGTATGTTTTCTCGAAAAATAATCGTATATTTGCAAAATATAAAAACAGATAAAACGAAATGAAAGCTGTAAAGCCTAAGAAAAATCTCGGTCAGCACTTCTTGACTGACCTCAACATAGCCAAGCGCATCGCTGATACGGTGGATGCCTGTCCAGACATACCCGTCCTCGAAATAGGGCCAGGCATGGGGGTGCTTACCCAATATCTCGTGGAGAAACCCCGCCCTGTGAAGGCGGTGGAGATAGACTCCGAGTCGGTGGCTTATCTGCATGAGAATTTTCCGAAACTAAAGGACAATATCATAGGTGAGGACTTCTTGAGGATGGATCTCTGTCAGATATTCGACGGAAAGCAGTTTGTATTGACAGGTAACTATCCTTACGACATCTCTTCGCAGATATTCTTTAAGATGCTGGATTATAAGGACCTGATACCTTGCTGCACGGGAATGATACAACGGGAGGTGGCGTTACGTATGGCTTCCGAACCAGGCAATAAGGCCTATGGTATCCTCAGTGTGCTTATCCAGGCATGGTATGATGTGGAGTATCTCTTCACTGTAGACGAGGATGTGTTCAATCCTCCTCCAAAGGTGAAGAGTGCCGTCATCCGAATGACTCGCAACAAGGTGACAGACCTCGGCTGCGATGAGAAACTTTTCAAGCGTCTCGTAAAGACGGTGTTCAACCAGCGCAGGAAAATGCTCCGAGTTAGCTTGAAACAGATGTTCCCAGGAGTAAAGCCCCGCGAGGATTTTTATCTTGCAGACGTGATGACCAAACGCCCAGAACAACTCTCTATCCAGCAGTTTGTCGACTTGACCAACTATGTGGAGGAAGAACTACGAAGACTGGAGATAATCAAGAAATAAGAATTAAATAAAAACAAATAAGAATTATGATAGACGTAAAAGAAACTTTGAGCGCAGCAGGTGAGCGCATGGAGATGGCAGCAATGTATCTCGCAGAAGAACTCTCACATGTACGTGCTGGTAGAGCCAATGTGGCCATCCTCGATGGTGTACGAGTAAATAGCTATGGCAGTATGGTACCACTGAATCAGGTGGCTACGGTTACTACTCCCGATGCGCGTACCATCGCTATCCGTCCTTGGGACAAGAAGGCTATCAAGGACATCGAAAAGGCCATCATGGATAGTGGCGTAGGTATTACCCCAGAGAACAATGGCGAGATAGTTCGCCTTGGTATTCCTCAGCCTACAGGCGAACGTCGTAAGGAACTTGTGAAGCAGTGTAACAAGATAGCTGAGAGGGCAAAGATAGAGGTTCGCAACGTGCGTCAGGAAATCAAGGAAAAATTAAAGAAAGCTATCAAAGATGGTCTCTCTGAAGACTTGGAGAAAGATGCAGAGAATGACCTTCAGAAACTCCATGACAAGTACATCAAGCAGCTTGAAGACTTGATGGCCGACAAGGAGAAGGAAATCATGACCGTCTAGTCATTATATATAAATAGGTATACCTAATCATTATATAATGAGAGGACTCGTCGTAAAAAACACAGGCAGCTGGTACACCGTCAAAACCGACGATGGCCAGCTGATAGAAAGCAAAATTAAGGGCAATTTTCGATTGAAAGGCATCCGCAGCACCAATCCTGTGGCTGTGGGCGACTATGTGCAGTTGATAACCAATCAAGAGGGGACGGCTTTTATCTCTTCCATCGAAGATCGCCACAATTATATTATCCGTAAGTCGCCTAATCTGAGCAAGCAGAGCCATATTTTGGCAGCCAACGTAGACCAAGCCCTGCTTGTGGTGACTGTGAATTATCCTCAGACTTCCACTACATTTATCGATCGTTTCCTGGCAGGAGCCGAGGCTTATCGTGTACCCGTCATCATTGTGTTCAACAAGAGGGACATCCTCTCGGAGGAAGATTTGCATTACGAGCAAATGATGCGCACACTCTATGAAACCATCGGCTATCAGTGCGTGGAGATTTCTGCGGCCACTGGCGAGGGAGTGGATGTACTACATGCTCTCATCAAAGACAAGAAGTCCTTGCTCAGCGGTAATAGTGGAGTGGGTAAGTCTACCCTCATCAACCAGCTGATTCCCGATGCCGACCAGCGTACCGCAGAAATTAGTGATGCGCATAATAGCGGCATGCATACCACCACCTTCAGCGAGATGATCGAGCTACCGGAGGGAGGCTATCTCATCGACACTCCGGGTATTAAAGGCTTCGGCACATTCGATATCGAGAAGGAAGAACTTACCAGCTATTTCAAGGAGATATTTAAATTCTCACAAGACTGTAAATTCTCCGATTGTACCCATACTCATGAGCCTGGTTGTGCAGTCATCAAGGCGGTAGAAGACCATTACATAGCTGCCAGTCGCTACCAGAGTTATCTCTCCATGTTGGAAGATAAGGAAGAGAATAAGTACCGGGAGGCGTTTTAAAGTAATGAAGGGTAAAGAAAACTAAATATCATATTCATGAAAGAACAGAAGGACATCAAGCAGCGCATTGAGGAAGGCGAGTTTGCGCAGAGTGCCGAGATCAGTACCAGTTATCTCGACGACGACATCTTGATCATCGATAATGTCAAGGTGTTGCAGCATCCTGATCCTGTGCGATTGCAGATGAACATGATTGCATCTTGTATGCAAGGCCGCCTGAAGGCTGCTCTCAATGGCAAGGTGATAGAGGTGGAGCAGGGCGATATTTTTATTTCGCCTCCTAACAGTACACTCGATATCATAGAAGTGTCTGACGATTTCGCATGTATGGCCATGTGTGTGAGCAATCATGGTATGCTCAATATCCTTCGTTCTCATATCTCGGTTTGGAATCGTGCCATGTATGTGAGTAGGATGGCGGTAGTGAAGATGAACGAAACCGATACCATGTTTTACCAGAAGTTTACCGATTTGGTACGCCTCTGTCTTGACCCTCGCTTCTGTGAGCGTAGCTCATGGCAACCCTATCGCCGGGAAATCGTGGAGACGCTCTTGAAGAGTGCGCTTCTTGCCGTGAGCAACTTGCTCTTGGAAGGAATGCCGCAAGAAGCTGTCTCTTCGAGTACCAATGAACTTTTCGATCGCTTCCTCGAACTCCTGCAACAGGCGGATGTCAAGCATCAGCCTGTAGAATACTTTGCCCAGCAACTTTGTATTACACCCAAGTATCTTTCCATCGTCTGCAAACGTCATTCTGGCAAGACTGCCATCGACTGGATAACGGAGTATACGCTCAGCGACATCACCTATTACCTTCGCTCCACTACCAGGTCTATCAAGGAAATTTCAGGCATCCTCGGCTTTTCCAATACTTCTTTCTTTGGAAAGTATGTAAGGGAGCATCTTCATATGTCGCCACTGAAGTATCGGGAGAGTTTGCGTAAATAAGACATTGTGCGCAGTGCGTTGCAAGTGAAGCATCGCCGTATGGGGGATAAAAATAAAGAAGGCTGCTTCTTTTTTCTTAAGAGGCAGCCTTCTTTATTGCTTTTATTTACTTGATTTCTACTTCATGTAAATCTACAAATTCGCCATTCTTTCTCTTTCGCTCCACAAGCATATTTAGGAGTCTTCGCTTGTGGCCATCTGCCACGAAGCGGCGGAAGAATACATTAGGAATAGCTACACCCAGCGCAATGCAGAGTATGGCGAGCGATGCCTTGATGGTATTGTTCATACCTACTGTTACCTCGCCTACAATACCATGCATGTCGATGAAGGCGAAGAGGGCTCTATACATCAATACTCCTGGTACCATCGGGATGACACAAGGAATGGTGATGCACTGGTGTGGGGTGTGAAACCAGTGGCGTGCCTTGATGATGATGATACTAATGAGTGCAGAGCCTGCCAACGAGCCGATGCTCAATCCCATGTCCAAGCCTATATTGCCGTTGCTAGGACCAAGGTTTACAAAATTGCGGAAGCAAACTGCAATGATACCGCCCACTGCTACTACTGGCAATAATCTCCTTGGGATGCTGAATATAGTGGAGAATCCCATTGCCGAGATGGCTGCTGCTGTAGCAAACTCCCAGTATGCGTGGTGAGGTGTCATGGATAAGTCCTTGATAAAGTTGTCGATATGGCAGATTTGGATGGCGAATGCGATACCGAAAGCCATAGCGATAATCATCAGCAGGGTATTGATAGCTCTCACCAAACCGACCTCGATGTATCCATCGAGCATATCGCTCACGAAGTTGATCAGCGGTACTCCTGGTACAATGAACAGGGCGCAAGCCATCAGTGGATGCCAAGGGGTATCGGAATGCATGAATGCTGGTAAGGCATTTGCTATCGCCGGATTGAGTGAAAGGAAAGAGGTAAGCCAGGCTATCAGGGTAGCTACGAAGGCCGAGATGCCGATAGCCACATAGTTGTTGCATCCTCTGGTAGGTAAGTACATGCGAAGGCGGAAACCTAAAATGGCTGCCAGTGAGCAGAAAAAGAATGCTGGCCAGTCGCAACCGAACTGGATGCAGAATCCACCGCATGCGAATCCGCCACCGATGGCTACTTGCCAAGGGGTAAAGCTGCGAGGGGTAGACTTGATGTCGTTGAGTGCCTTCTCGTATTGGTCGAGAGTGTAGTCTTCCTTGATGGCACGCCATGACAACTTGCTGATGAGAGTAATGGATGTAAGGTTGATGCCATGCTTCTCACAACGCTGAAACTTGGTGAAGGAGTGCTCCTCGTCACTATAGTTCACCATCAGAACGTTCCAGTTGATATAGAGGTGTATGTATCGCTCGTCGAGTCCGAGAAAGGCAGCCGTACGCTTCATGGTGCGCATGATGCGGGAAGTATCGGCGGCACTCTCCATGAGAATCTTTCCTGTGCGGAGCAATAAGTCTAGCTTTCTTCTTAATTCCGACTCTGTGATTTCCTTGCAGTTGCAGTTATCCATGTCGTTCCCGCACTTACAAGTTTCCTTTTCGTTGTTGGCCAGGATAGCCTCTAATTCATTCTCTTTTTCCATGTATATTTGTTGGATTTATGTTTTTGTACAATTATCTTCTCTTATCCAAATACGAAAATGATAATCTGTATGGTCACGATGCGCAGGAACATAGCGAATGGATATACATTAGCATATCCTACGCTAGGGGCGTCTGTGCTGGTCTGGTCTCTCACGTAGGCGAGGGCAGACGGGTTGGTGTTGGCACCAGCTAATACGCCGAGCAATGTGAAGTAGTTGATATGGAAAAGGTATCTGCCGATGATGCCGCCTAAGAGGATGGGTATCATGGTGATGGCAATACCATAGAGTATCCATATCATGCCGCTTTCCGAGGTGATGGTTTGGATGAATTGTTCACCCGTGCCTAGACCTACGCATGCCAGGAAGATGCAGATGCCTATCTCGCGTAACATGAGGTTGGCTGAGATGGTGTTGTAAGTGATGAGATTGTGCTTGGGACCGAAATAGCCGATGAGGATGGCGATGATGAGTGGACCACCTGTCAATCCGAGGCGTAGGTTCTCGTTGATGCCAGGGATGAAGAATGGTACGTTTGCCAAGATACAACCCAATACGATACCCAGGAAGATAGGTATCAGATTCGGATAGTTGAGTCGTTTCATTTGGTTACCCAATATCTTCTCTGTGTGGCTGATGGCTAGTTCGGTGCCCACCACAGTAACTCGGTCGCCCAACTGGAGTTTCAAGTGGGGGGTGGCAATGAGGTCTACGCCGGCACGGTTGATACGTGTAATGTTGGTGCCGAGGTTGGAGCGGATTTGCAACTGGGAAATGGTCTTGCCATTAATGCCTGGCTTGGTAACCAGGATGCGTCGGGTAATAAGCTCGTTTCCGAAGTCTTCCCATACCATGTCTACCTTTTCGCCGAGTAGGGCGATGATAGGTTCCTGTACAGTAGGGTGGGCCACTATGTATACGATATCGCCCTCATTCAGTATAGTCTGTCCGTTCACCATCTCCTTGTTGCTGCCGCCATTGGCTCGGTGAATCTGCGAAATCATGAAGTCGCGCTTTAGAATGGAGCGTATCTCCTTTACTTTGTCTCCGAATACCATTTTGTTGGTAATTTTTACGGAGAAAGTGTTGAGAGTCATTGCCTCTAGATGTCCGAATCCGCGCTTAGCCTGTGCTTCCTCCTCGTTCTTGTCGATGCGGAGGGCGAAGCGTAGGATGATGAAGGAGAGGATCACACCGAGTACACCCATCGGATAAGCGATGGCATAGCCTGCTGCGATGCTTGGAGCGTCGATGTGGCGCAGGTCGCTAAATGCTTGCTGGGCAGCACCAAGTCCTGGGGTGTTGGTCACTGCTCCAGAGAGGATGCCTGCCATCGAAGTAATGGAGGTGTTGGATATGGAATAGATTCCGAGAGTCGTGATGATGCTGAGGGCTATCACGATAATACTGAGCAAGTTGAGACTCTTTCCGCCGTTCTTGAAGGAGGAGAAGAAACTAGGTCCTACCTCCAGGCCGATAGAGTAAACAAAGAGAATCAAGCCAAACTCCTTGAGGAAGTGGAGTAGGTGTTCATCGAGATTGAGGGAAAAATGTCCGAAAACGAGACCGATGAAGAGAATCCATGCCAGTCCCAGTGAAACACCTTTCACTTTGAATTTGCCCAAACTCAAACCGAGAGTGATGACCAAAGACAATATCATCACAGAGTGGGCTACACCGCCTCCCCAGAGGTCTGGGAAGCCGTAAAACAGGTTTTTAATGATATCCATAACTACTAGTAATTGAAAATTCAAGTGCAAAGGTAGTAACTTTTTTCCGATTATGTGGGAAGTCTCATGCTTTTTTTGTACTTTTGCACCCAATAATTTGATATATAATAATAAAATAGGTACAGGAGAGCATCCAAAATGGAGAATATTGAAAATAAAAGAATAGCTGTGCTGCTTTCGGGCGGCGTGGATAGTTCGGTGGTGGTTTGGGAGTTTGCCAGGCTTGGCTTGCATCCCGACTGTTTCTACATCAAGATAGGTCCAGAGGAAAAGGAGGAGTGGGACTGTTCTTCAGAAGAAGACTTGGAGATGGCTACGGCTGTGGCCCGTAAGTATGGGTGCAAGTTAGAGGTAGTAGACTGTCATCACGAATATTGGAACGAGGTAACTCGCTATACGATGGACAAGGTGAAAGCTGGTTACACCCCTAATCCTGACGTGATGTGCAACAGACTTATCAAGTTTGGTGCTTTCGACCAGAAGATGGGACATAAATACGACCTGATTGCTACAGGGCATTATGCCCAAACCGAGACGGATGAAAATGGTGACAAGTGGCTTGTTACAAGTCCAGACCCCGTGAAAGACCAGACCGACTTCTTGGCACAGATAGAGAGTTGGCAGCTCAAAAAAGCTATTTTCCCAATCGGACACCATATAAAGAATGAAGTGCGCGAGATAGCTGAGACGGAACATCTGATTAATGCTAAGCGTAAGGATAGTCAGGGTATCTGCTTCCTGGGTCAAATCAATTATAATGACTACATTCGGCGTTACCTGGGAGAGAATCCTGGCGACGTTATCGAGATGGAGACCGGTAAGAAGATTGGTGAGCACAAGGGATTGTGGTTTCATACTATCGGACAACGCAAAGGCTTGGGCTTTGGTGGCGGTCCTTGGTTTGTCATCAAAAAGGATGTGGCGAATAATATTCTCTATGTGAGCCATGGCTACGATCCTCAGACTGCCTATAAAAAAGATTTTCCTCTGCACGACTTTCATTTCCTTACCAAAGAAGTACCTATGCAGAAGGTAACATTCAAGATACGTCATACGCCTGAGTATCATCCAGCTACCATCGAAAAACTAGAGGATGGCAGATGGATGATTCATTCTGCGGAGGCTATCCATGGAGTGGCTCCAGGACAATTTTGCGTAGTATATGATGAGAATCATCATCGCTGTTATGGCTCGGGCGAGATAACAGTGTGATGTCATGTTCTCATACTCGCAATCTTTTTGTGCCGTGTTATTTCAGTGTGTCTAGTCTGCGCTTAGCCTCTGGATGACTAGGATAGAGAGTAAGTGCCTTCTTGTAATTCATAATAGCAGCCTCTTTCATGTTCTCTTTCTCGCACTCCTTGCCGAGAAGTACGTACTCTGTGGCTAGGCGCTTGAGGAATTTCTGTTGTTTCTTCTGTGCTTCCTCTTTTTTTCGGATAGTTTCGCGCAGTTGTTCATTTTCCGCTTTGAGTTCGTTTACCCGATTGAGTTTCTTGCGGATAAAACGTTTGGCAAGTGGTTGCTCGATATCATACCGGCTGTGGATGGCAAGAAAGAAGTTGTCGAGTGCTTCTTGCATGTCACCTCTGTCGAAGGCTTTTGCAGCATCGTGGTATTGACGGTCTGCTTTGCTTTGTGTGAGTGCTGTGTTGATAGTGTTTTGGTCGTTGTAGTGGCGAGCAAACTGTTTGACTTCGTTTCTTACGAAAACCTCGCTTGGGCGGATAGGCTCTTGTAGGCTGATGCCCTCTAGGCTGGTGCATCGGGAGAGGGCTACATAGGTTTGTCCACCAGCAAACACACCACCCGTGAAATCTATCTTGACTTGATTGAAAGTCAGACCTTGGCTCTTGTGTACTGTTATTGCCCATGCCAGTCGCAGTGGGTATTGTTCGTAGCGACCTATTTCTTCTTCCTCTATCTTTTTCTCCACATCGTTGAAGTGGTAGCGCATATTGCTCCAGCAGGCTGGTTCTACCATCACGTCCTTTCCGTCTTCTGTGCGAACGTATATCTTGGCATCTTCTTCGTCGTCGAAGCCGATGATGGTTCCTAGGGTGCCATTTACCCATTGGTGTTCGATGTCGTTCTTGATAAAGATAATCTGTGCTCCTGTCTTTAGATAAAGTTCCATAGGGGTAGGGAGGCTGCTCAAAGGAAATTCACCCTGTATATTGCCACGAAAAAGTGTTGGCTCGCCAGGCAAGAGTTCGAGTTGGCTACTATTGATATAGTCTACGGTGTCTCGGCGTGTAGAGAGTGTAATCGCTAGCTTTGAGTCACTTTCGTCCAGTGTAGTTCCCACTCGTTGGTTGAGAAGTTGGAGGTCTTCCATTCTCACTTGGCTGGTACGGATGTGGTCTAGTATGCCAATGAAGGTAGGGTCGTTTTGGCGGTACACTTTTTTCAACTCAATACTTATCAGGCTGAAAATTTGGAAAATCTTGGCGTCAAAGAAGAAACTGCTGCGGTAAAAAGGAGCGAGCAAACGGCGATCTTCTTCCCTCACAACGGGTTCCAACTGGTAGATGTCGCCCACCAGGAGAAGTTGCTTACCTCCAAAAGGCTCTCGCATATTGTGGCAGTATACACGCAGCACCTTGTCGATGAAGTCGATAATGTCGGCACGTACCATACTTATCTCATCGATAATGATGAGTTCTACTTCGCGGATGATTTTTATCTTCTCCGAATTGTATTTTAAGGTGTTACGGATGTTGCGCACGGAGTACATGCTATCGTTGGGGAGCAGGGGATGAAAAGGAAGTTTGAAGAAACTGTGTAGGGTGCTTCCGCCTGCATTGATGGCTGCGATGCCTGTAGGGGCTAGTACGATGTGTTTCTTTTTGGTATTGGCTGCAATATATCGCAAAAAGGTAGATTTGCCCGTCCCCGCCTTTCCGGTCAGGAAAAGCGAACGACGGGTAAACTGTATGATTTGGAGTGCATTCTGCAACTCCGCATTGTCTAAGTCAACCATAATTATATTAGAGGTCATCGAAGTTGATAGGCTGCTCAGTAGGCTTTGCCTTCTTCTTCTCTTTCTTTTCTTCAGTGGCTTCGCCGGTACTTTCACCCTCAGGGTGTTTGGCAGGTAGTTCCTTGATGACAGGATTGCCATTTTCATCGAGGATGATTTCTTCGTTGAGTGCCGTGCTGTCTACGGCTGTTGTATCGACTTTCGCCTTGGGTACATAGCTGGCACAGATGTACATGTCGCTTGTGATATCTTCATCCTGTGGCTTGCCGAATTTGCCGTGATACTGCTGGAAAGCAGGGTCTCCAAAAACAGACTGGAGGAAGTAGCCACATACCGGGAGGGCAGTACGAGAACCCTGTCCTAAGGCTCCAGTGCGGAAGTGTAGGCAACGGTATTCGCCTCCTACCCACGCTCCTACTACGAGCTTAGGGCTTACACACATAAACCATGCGTCTGAATGGTTGTTGGTAGTGCCAGTCTTGCCACCGAACTCGGTGTCTCTATAGTTCCCAGCGTAGCCCCAGAGACTCTGTGAAGTACCGCCTGGCTCCTTCATACCACCCTGTAGAAGTTGCTGCATGAGGAAGGCACTCTTGTATGGTATTACTTGCTCCTCTTCGCTTGGTCCCTCGTATACCACTTTTCCGTCATGGTCTACTATCTTGGTGACGAGAACTGGTGCATGATGTTTTCCGTTGTTGGCAATGGTGCTGTAGGCAGACGCCATCTCCAACAAGTTTACATCGCTGGAGCCGAGCGCCAATGAAGGTTCATCGTCGAGTGGACTTTGGATGCCCATTTTGTGTGCGGTCTCGATGATACGCTTGATACCCATCTCTTGTCCCAGGCGTACTGCTACCGAGTTGATACTTTTGGCAAAAGCACTCTTCAGAGGAATGCTGTCGCCGGAGAACGAACCGTTAGCGTTGGAAGGTGTCCATCGGGTCATCTCATGCTTCCTCTTATCGTATACTTCCATGGAGATGTATTCGTCTCTTCTCTTGTCGCAGGGGGTTAAACCTTGGTTCATAGCCTCGGTGTAGACGAAGAGTTTGAAAGTAGAGCCAGGCTGACGTTCTGCTGTTACCTTGTCATACTTCCAGTGGTCAAAGTCGATGTCGCCCACCCATGCCTTGACGGCACCTGTTTGTGGCTCCATGGCTACGAAGGCGCAGTGCATGAAGGTGGTCATGTATTTGATGGAGTCTTCCGAGGTCATCATCTTTTCCACAGTACCCTTGTCGTAGTCGAATACCTTGACAGGGTGCACCCACTCCTTATAATAGTAATTGACGGAGTCAGGATTGTTTGGGTATCGCGCAAGGAGTGCCTTATAGAAAGGTTGTTTTTCTGCGATGCCTTGTATGAAATTTGGGATGGCATGGTGGTTTTCATCTTGCCAAGGTTCCTCGCCGAGCCACTTGCCATTACCTGCCTGTTGACGACGGATGCTCCAATGGTTGTTGAAGTTCTGTTGTACTTGCTTCATCTGCTTGCGTGCGGCATTCTCGGCATATTTCTGCATTCGGGTGTCGATGGTGGTATAAATCTTCAGTCCACTTGCATAGAGGTCGTATCCCTCGTCCTTGCACCAGTCTTTCAAGTAGTTGGCTACAGCTTCGCGGAAGTACTTGGCTTGTCCGTCATAGTTCTCTTCCACCTTGAAGTCTAGCTTGATAGGTGTCTCCTTCAATTCATTGTATCGGTCACGACTCAAGTCGCCATGGTTCACCATGTTCAGTAGCACTGTATTGCGGCGAGCGAGGCTATTCTCCGGGTTGGAACGTGGATTGTAATAAGTGGTGGCTTTTAGCATACCTACGAGTACGGCGGCTTGTTCTGTAGTCAAGTCTTTCGGGGTAGTGTTGAAGTAGGTTTTGGCAGCTGTCTTTATGCCGTAAGAGTTGCTGCCGAAGTCCACGGTGTTGGCATACATTGTGATAATCTCCTTCTTGGAGAATACTGTTTCCAGCTTTATGGCGATAATCCACTCCTTGCTCTTCACGATGAGGATGCGGAGCAAAGGCATCTTGCCCAATAGACCTGTGGAGTATTGGGAACGAACGCGGAACATGTTTTTCGCCAATTGTTGTGTGATGGTGGAGGCTCCACGGGCATCATGATGTACGAAAGCGTCTTTAGCTGCACCGAATACACCAATAGGGTCTATGCCGATGTGCTTGTAGAATCGTTCGTCTTCGGTGTCTATGAGTGCTTTGAAAAAGTCTGGGTTCACTTCCTCGTACTTGACAGGAGTACGGTTTTCGTTGAAGTATTTTCCGATGAGCTTGCCATCTGCGCTGTAAATCTCGGATGCTTCTGATGTCTGGGGGTTGAGAATACCTGAGAAGTAGCCCGGAGATTTGCCGAAAAGCCATAGAAAGTTGATATCTACTGCGCCTAGGTAAAGAATGAAGGCGACGATGCAACTAGCCAGGGCGACAATCGTCTTGGTGTACCATGCCCTTCCTTGGTACAAATGCTTGTACCAAGGCCAGAAAGCACGCAACTTATGCCATAGCCAGGCAAAGATAGTCTTGATTTTATTCATAATCTTAAGTGTGTTTCTATCTATTTTCCAATACTGTTCACTTTCGGTGCAAAGGTACAATAATAATTTGAAAAATACTTCATGTTTTGTGCAAAAAAGTGTTTTATTGTTCTACCACAAGGTTAAGTCTCTTAATGAGTTTCTGGATGGCAGGGTTTTTCTGGAGCATTTTTTCTATGATCTCACCCTTTGAGAGAGGTACGGCTCGTTCGTCTTTTTGGGTAAGGCGGAACTGCATGTCTAATTGGCTGTTCTGTAATCCCGAACGGAAAGTGGAGACGATACGCCGCTTGATGCCCAATATGTCGTTGAGCAGAAGCTGATTGTCTACGGAAACGTCGATATTGGGATAGTCGGAAATTTTCGGAGTGATGGATTTCATGCGGTTTGCCAATCCCATCAAGGCGGGGATGGCTTGTATTCTCATACACATGCTTATCCATTGTCCCTCTACCTGCTCTTGGGTGAATATCTTGTCTGCTACCTGTGTCTGATTTGCCGAGTTGTCTTTCAACTGGTCGATAGGATTGTATATCTTCTTGGAGTTCTTTTCATGTTGTTTGAGATTGGAAAAAGTCAAGCCGATGCCATTCAGCTTGACACTGGAGGGGGAGGTAGACGCAGAAGATGCCTTTGCGTCGGAAGGTGTCTGACTATTGGCATTTTCTGCGTTAGATGCATAAGTTGTCTGGGCGGCAGCCGCAGACTCGCTGTTGGAGGTTGGGCTGTCGTCTCTTTGCCCAGCGCCTGCACCCTGAACGGCAGGCTTAAGCTGAGCAACAATTTTCTGAAACAGGGATTTTAATCTATGGGGCGTACGCCCCGCACTGGGCACGTCCTGGTCTTCCGGTTGGGTAATTTGGCCTATCTGTATCAGTGTCAGTTCTACTAAAAGGCGCTTGTTGCTGCTTTGACGGTATTGTATGTCGCAGTTGTTCATCAGCTGAAGTGCCTTATATAAAAAAGGTGTAGGTGCTTTTTGTGCCTGCGCCTGGAATTTTGCCTTTTGCTCTTGGCTAGTCTCCAGCAGAGGCAATGTCTGAGGATCCTTGGCCATCATCACATTGCGTACATGTTTGGCAAGTCCCTGTATCATGTTACCACCGTCGAATCCCTTGTAGAGGATGCTGTCGAGGAGTAGCATCATTTCACCCACCTTATTCTCTAAGGCGAGGTCTATCAGGTTGAAGTAATTGTCGCTATCCAGCACGTTGAGGTCTTCTATCACCTTCTGGTAGGTGATGTCTCCCTGGCAGAAACTGGCGGTCTGGTCGAATATGGAGAGGGCATCTCGCATACCGCCGTCTGCTTTCTCTGCAATGACAGAGAGTGCCTGTTCCTCATATTTGATACCTTCTTTCTCTGCCACCATCTTGAGATGTGCGATGGTGTTAGGTACGGTCATGCGCTCAAAGTCGTAGATTTGGCATCTGCTCAGGATGGTAGGCAGAATCTTGTGCTTCTCGGTGGTCGCGAGGATGAAGATGACATGCGATGGCGGCTCCTCCAATGTCTTGAGGAAGGCATTGAAGGCTGCGGCGCTGAGCATGTGTACCTCGTCGATGATAAAGACCTTGTATTTGCCCACTTGGGGTGGAATGCGAGTCTGTTCCATCAGGGTCTTGATTTGTTCTACACCATTGTTACTAGCAGCATCCAATTCGAAGATGTTGTATGAACGCTGTTCGTTGAATGCCTTGCAACTCTCACACTCATTGCAAGCCTCGCCGTCCTCGCGAGGATGCTCGCAGTTTATCGCTTTGGCGAAAATGCGGGCGCAAGTGGTCTTTCCCACACCTCTTGGCCCGCAGAAAAGATAGGCATGCGCTAGCTTGCCGCTCTTCACTGCATTTTTGAGAGTGGTGGTCAGAGCACTCTGTCCAACGACCGAGTCGAAGGTCATCGGACGGTACTTTCTTGCAGAAACTATGTATTCTTCCATTATTTTTTCTTAATTGATGATGCAAAGATAACAAAAAAATATTATCTTTGCAAACAAATTACGAAATTAATGAGTCAAAAGTTAGGTGTTGTATGGAATTATCTCGCTCACTATAAGTATCTTATCGTGATAATTGCGGGTGTTTTGGTAGTGGGTGTTGTTGATGATAACAGCATTCGCGAGCACATCAAGTATCAAATTCAGATAGCAACATTGCGTTCTGAAATCGAAAAATATCAGCAGCAGTATGAGAGTGACTCTCGTCGCCTCAAGGAGATGCGCACCAGTGGAAGGGCTTATGAGAAGATTGCTCGCGAGCGTTATTTTATGAAGGCTGATGACGAAGATATTTTCGTGTTGAGTACCGACCTTCCTAACGAGACTGAAAGTAACGAAGAGAACAACAATGAGACAGCTGAGTAAATTACAGACATTCTTTTTTGCATTGGGCGGCGCACTGATGGTCATTGGGGCGGCGTGTTTCGCCTTTGGGTTCAGTCATAGGGCGATGTTGCTTTATGCGTGTTGGATATTTCTTGCAGGGACGGTGCTCTTTAGCATCATTCAGGCGATGCAGATCTATGAGGGCAAGTCGTTCGTGATTCATCGGTTGAAGCGCTTGCAGTATGTGGCAGACCTCTTCTTTGTGTTGTCTGGCATCTCCATGGTAGATACCGTATATGCTTTCATGCGGCATTGGTTTGCCAACTACGAAACGTATATCACCTTATTTTATAATAAGTGGGTGCTTTTGTTGCTCATTGCGGCAGTGCTGGAATTCTATACCACGCATCGCATTTCGCATGAACTGAAAAGGGAATAATGCAAATAAAACCTAAATACTGATAAGAATCAATTAAATTGCATAAATTTATTTCCGCAGTTCAAAGCAATATTGTACTTTTGTTCACAGAATAGTGAATCGTGAAGATTATGAACAAGATATTATACGCATTTTTCACCTTGATGGCGCTTGCTTCTTGCGCCAATAATTACGACATACAGGGCACTTCCAATGTAAGTACGCTGGATGGTCGTATGCTGTACCTGAAAATATTGAAAAACAATGACTTCAAGAGCGTAGATTCATGTGATGTGGTACATGGACAGTTCCATTTTACAGGAAATATTGACTCTACGAGGATGGCAAACATCTTCATGGATGACGAACCCGTACTCCCATTGGTGTTGGAGGGGGGAAGCATCGTTGTAAAACTCGACGATACGCAGCAGGTGGTAAGCGGAACTCCACTCAACGATAAACTCTTCAGCTTCTTCAAGAAGTACCAACAATTACAGAACCAGCAGAGGGAATTGGTGCACAAGCATGACCAAGCTATCATGAATGGCAGCGACATGCAGGTGGTGACAGGCAAGCTGAATGCTGAGGCTTTGCGTCTGTCAGAACAAGAGGATAAGTTGGTTACAACTTTCGTTACAGACAATTTCGACAATGTGTTGGGTCCTGGGGTGTTCTTCTTGGTCACTGTGGGCAATCAGTATCCTATGCTCTCACCATGGATAGAGGACATTATGAGTAAGGCTACTGAGGCTTTCAAGAGTGATCCTTATGTGAAGGATTATTATCAGAAGGCTCAGGAAAATCAAGAGATTATGAATGGTACACGCGATATGCAGGGCAATCCGCAGATGAGTGAAGCTCCTCAGATGGAGACGGCTCCTGAGATAGATTCTCATGCGGTTCCTGCTCCCACGCCCAATGAGTTGGCTACGCCTACCATACCAGACAAAAAATAGTAAGAAAATCCAAAATTCTCTTTCCATGTCAAGAATACTAGTCAAAGATGGAACTATCGTCAACGAGGGACTCTCCTTTAAGGGGGCTCTTGTAATAGATGATGAAATCATTTCCGAGATATGTAAAGGCGAGGCACCCCGTGGCAACTACGATGATGTGATAGATGCTTCGGGGTGTTTCGTTTTACCAGGTGTTATCGATGACCATGTGCATTTTCGCGAGCCGGGACTTACTCGCAAGGCGGACATCGAGAGCGAGAGTAGGGCGGCTGCCTTTGGTGGTGTCACTTCTTATCTGGAGATGCCTAACACGATTCCGCAAACCACTACGCTAGAGGCTCTTGATGACAAGTTTACTCTTGCTAAGGAGAAAAGCCACGTCAACTACAGCTTCTTCTATGGAGCAACTAATGACAATGCCGATACTTTCTGTCAGCTGGATGTGCACCGTATACCTGGCATCAAACTTTTCATGGGGTCGAGTACAGGCAACATGCTCGTAGATAAGCAAGACTCTCTTAGGAAGGTCTTCCTAGTAGCTAAGCATTTGAACTTGCCGGTGATGACCCATTGCGAGGATACGGATATAATCAATCGTAACATGGCTAGAGCTAAAGAAAAGTATGGCGAAGACCCTGCTGTAGTCCATCATCCAGAGATACGCAGCGAGGAGGCTTGCTATGAAAGTAGCAAGTTGGCAGTGCAACTAGCTCATGAGTATGGCACACATCTGCATATAGCCCATGTTACCACAGCTAAGGAGTTGGATTTATTGGGCAAATATCCCCATGTTACAGGCGAGGCAGTCATTGCTCATCTCTATTTCTCTGACAAGGATTATGGCGAGAAGAAAGCACTGATTAAGTGTAATCCTGCCATCAAGACAGAGACAGATCGTGATGCTTTGCGCCTGGCTCTGACGGATGGACGGATAGAAGTTGTAGGAACCGACCATGCACCACATGAGTGGAAGGATAAGCAGGGTGGATGTTGCAAGGCGGCTTCTGGAATGCCGATGTTGCAGTTCTCGCTGGTTACTATGCTGGAACTAGTGGATGAGGGAGTTCTTAGCATCGAACAGCTGGTAAGATTGATGGCCCATCATCCTGCACGTCTTTTTCATATCGATAAGCGTGGCTATCTGCGAAAGGGCTATCAGGCTGACGTTGTCATCGTAAAACCTGACAGTCCTTGGACTGTTGGAAAGGAGGATATTCAGAGCAAGTGTAAGTGGAGTCCAATGGAAGGACACACATTCTCGTGGAGAGTGGAGCAAACCATCTGCAATGGACACCTTATTTATGATAAAGGGGTGTTAGACGAGAAATATCGAGGCAAGGAGCTGACATTCAGAAATGAAAAGATTTGATTATGAGATACTAGAGGTGGAACCTTATATCAACTGGCTCTACTTCTTTCATGCTTGGGGATTGAGCGGCAAACCCAAAACGGAAAAAGATAAACTTCAGGAAGAGGCTTTAGAAATGCTGCACAGCTGGTATGGAAAATATCAGACCCATGCTTTGCTGGGGGTATTTGAGGCAAATAGCGAGGACGATGACATCTGGGTGGGTGACATGCGATTCCCCATGTTGCGCCAGCAACATCCTGCGGCTCCAGGTGAGCCTAACCTCTGTTTGGCAGACTATCTTCGTCCCAAGAAAAGTGGAATGGCAGACCAGTTGGGGGTGTTTTGCTCCACAGTGGATGGTATTATCTTGGAAAGCTATCGCCAGGATGAGTACCAGAACATGATGGCGCAAACCCTTTGCGACCGACTTGCAGAAGCTACGGCAGAGAAACTTACGCAAGAGGAGTATCCAGGCATTCGACCTGCTGTGGGATATCCTTCGTTGCCAGATACGAGCGCCAATTTTCTCATAGACCAACTCCTCGATATGGGGAAGGTTGGCATCCGACTCACAGAGACTGGCATGATGACTCCACATGCCAGTGTGTCGGGACTGATGTTCGCCCACCCCAAGGCTCGCTACTTTGAGCTGGGAAAGATAGGGGACGACCAGCTCGGCGACTATGCCCGTAGACGAGGTGTTCCCAAGGAAATGATGAGGAGGTTTCTGCAATCAAGTCTGCTGAAGCGATAGAGGCGAATAGGAAAGAACAGTATTCAAAACTTCATGAATGTAAGTAAATGATAGCAAGAATCATGATACCCATCGTGCTCTTTACGGTGTTGCCCTATCTCTGGATAGACCGCCGTTTCCTGCATGTACGCAAGGGATGGAAAATAGTATTATATAGTTTGCCGATGGCATTGGTCATAGGCTATAGTGCCTATCTCATGCTATTGCCCAATTTCTTGCCA
The DNA here is from genome assembly GCA_963657075.1 of bacterium. GTDB lineage: Bacteria > Bacteroidota > Bacteroidia > Bacteroidales > Bacteroidaceae > Prevotella. The sequence continues at coordinate 29,293 of CAVKLF010000006.1, forward strand.
GACAATCCCATTCTTGTGGATGTGTGGTTTAGTTTGATGGCACTCTTTGCTGTACCGCAGTTTGTCTTTGCCTTGTGCAGTGTGATAGGCTGGTTGTGTATGAAAGGGGTAAAAGGCACGAAGAATTGGGGGAATCTCCTGGGGATATTCTTGTCAGTAGTGGCATTCTTTAGTTTTATCTATGCTTTTACGCTGGGATTTCGCAAGATGGAGGTGAAGCGAATGACGCTCTATGTGCCTGATTTGCCCCAGGCTTTCGATGGTTATCGCATCGTACAGTTTAGCGATATTCATTTGGGGTCTTATTATGGATGGAGGGGTGACTTGCCACAGCGGGACGTAGACAGTATCATGGCGCAACATGCCGACCTGATATGCTTTACTGGCGATTTGCAAAATATCCACCCTGATGAAATCAAGCCTTACAAGCGACTACTGGGTAGTTTGAGGGCGAAAGATGGTGTGCTGAGTGTGCTTGGTAACCATGACTACACTTACTATCTGGATGTGGATGACGAGAAGGAAATCGCCCAGATAGAGCATCAGGTGCAACAGACTGAGCGGGATATGGGATGGAAACTACTCAACAATGAACATATTGTGCTGCATCGAGGAGGCGACTCCATTTTCGTGGCTGGTACGGAAAATTATGATAAGCCTAAGCGCACGCAAGTGGCGAAAGCGCTCTATGGCATCAAGAAGGGGCAGTTTGTACTGATGCTTCAGCATATTCCTACCCAGTGGCGAGAGATGTGGCCTTCCAATATCAATGAGGAGCATGGTTCCAAGGACTCAGTGCTTGTGGCTCCACAACTTACACTGAGTGGACATACTCATGCCGGACAGGTGTCGGTATTGGGGCTACGCCCATCCATATTTGCTCCTTACGACTACGGTCTCTACGAGCGAGAGGGATGCCAGCTCTATACTACTGCGGGTCTAGGAGGGACGGTGCCTCTCCGTCTAGGGGCGACTGCCGAAATCGCAGTAATCACATTAAGGAGAAAGTAAAATGGAGGCGCAGTGCTCCTGTAGCTTCTATACTATACATTATTAATATATAATATCAATCATTAGCGATGAAGTATTTATATAGAATATACCAATTGTTGGTCTGCCTACCAGTGCTCTTGGTAGCCAGCGTGTTCACCAGCCTGTTTACAGTGCTCGGTTGCATGTTGGGCAACGGGCATTTCTGGGGATATTATCCTGGCAAATGGTGGTCTCAGCTCTGGATTCGCATTCTTCTGTTACCAGTCAAGGTAGAGGGGCGGGAACATTTACAGAAAAATCAGAGTTATGTATTTGTAGCTAACCATCAGGGAGCCTTTGACATATTCCTGATATACGGATTTTTGGGGCGCAACTTCAAGTGGATGATGAAAAAGGGCTTGCGAAAGGTGCCTCTTGTGGGTGTGGCTTGCGAATATGCGCATCACATCTTTGTAGACAAGAGCGGTCCTTCCAAGATACGAGCCTCTTATGATGCGGCTCGCGAGGAATTGAGAGAGGGGATGTCGCTCGTGGTATTCCCAGAGGGAGCCCGTACCTTTACCGGGCACATGGGGGTGTTCCGGCGTGGAGCTTTCATGTTGGCAGACGAACTGCAGTTGCCTGTGTGTCCGCTTACCATCAACGGCAGTTTTGACGTAAAGCCACGCATGAAAGATATGTACTGGATATTCTGGCATCCTCTGAAACTTACCATCCATGAGCCTATCGCCCCAATAGGCAAAGGTCCTGAGAATATCAAAAACCAGATGCAGAGGAGTTATGATGCCATCATGTCGGGACTAGATAAGGAGTATCAGGGATTTGTAGAAAATCCAGACCAGTAATAGATTAATATAAAACAAAGAGCAATATGAGTGATAGTATCGTCATTATTCCTACCTATAATGAGAAGGAAAATATAGAGAAAATCATTCGAGCCGTCTTCGGACTCGAAAAGCAGTTTGACATCCTAGTCATTGATGACGGAAGTCCGGATGGCACAGCCGAGATCGTCAAGTCTCTGATAGATACCGAGTTTGCCGACCGCCTTCACATCCTGGAGCGTCAGGGCAAGTTGGGCTTGGGTACAGCATATATCATGGGCTTCAAGTGGTCTTTGGCACAGGGTTACGACTTCATCTTTGAGATGGATGCCGACTTTAGTCACGACCCCAACGACTTACCCCGCCTTTATGCCGCCATCCAAGATGAGGGGCATGATGTGGCAGTGGGCTCTCGCTATATTTCTGGTGTCAATGTAGTCAACTGGCCTATCGGCAGGGTACTCATGAGTTATTTTGCCTCTAAGTACGTGCGTATGGTAACTGGTTTCAAGGTGCATGACACTACGGCAGGATTTGTTTGCTATCGTCGTAAGGTGTTGGAAACAATAGATTTGGATGCCATTCGATTCAAAGGGTATGCTTTCCAGATAGAGATGAAGTATACGGCTTATAAGATTGGTTTCAAGATTAAGGAAGTGCCAGTCATCTTTGTCAATCGCCGTGAGGGAGTGAGCAAGATGAGTGGCGGTATCTTTGGCGAGGCTTTCTTCGGGGTGATGAGACTTCGTTTGGACGGATGGTTCAAGAAATACCCTGCGCTAAGTTAGGACTTCTAACTCTTGACTCCTTTAGATATGACTATTCAAGAGATTGCGAAAATATATGGGCATTCGCCTCAGGCGAATGCCTTATTTGATTTGTTAGGAAAAAAGTCGGTACATTCGATTTTTCTCCAGGGATTGCTGTGCTCTTCGGCTTCTATATTCTTTGCCTCAGTGCAGGATAAGCTGAAGAGAAGTGTGCTCTTTGTGCTCGATGATGCCGATGAGGCTGGTTATTTTTACCATGACCTTACTCAGATGTTGGGACAAGACAATGTGTTCTTCTTCCCCTCTAGCTATAGGCGTGCCATCAAGTATGGGCAGCGTGACGCAGCCAATGAGATATTGCGTACCGAGGTGCTGGCGAGACTTTCGGCTGGCAGGCAGATTTATATAGTTTCTTACCCTGATGCCCTGGCAGAACTCGTTGTCTCCAAGCAACTGCTGGATGAACGCATTCTCAAATTAGCTGTGGGGCAGCAAATTTCGCAGACCGATGTGGTACATGCTTTGCGAGAGTTTGGACTTGCCGAGACCGATTATGTGTACGAGCCGGGCCAGTTTGCCGTGCGTGGCAGTATCCTCGATGTTTATTCCTATAGTTGCGAGTTCCCTTTCCGTATCGACTTCTTCGGTGATGAAATCGACACCATCCGAACCTTCAATATTGAAGACCAACTCTCCAAAGACAAGCGTGAGAATATAGAAATCGTGCCCGAGTTGGCGAGCATGGAGACTGTGAAGCAATGTTTTCTTCATTTTCTGCCATTAGATGCCCTGTTGGTGATGAAGGACTATACGTTTGTGCACGACCGCATCGACCAAATCTATTACGATGGTTTCTCTTCTCAGAGTCTTACTGAGCAACTTGAGGGGGCTACCGAGGTAGAGGCAGAGCACATCCGTTACGGGATGAAGAAGGAACTCAATCTTGTATCAGCCTCCGACTTCCAGAAGGGAGTGGCGGAACATGTGCGCATTGAGTATGGCGTGAAGAAAGAGGAGACTGCGGCTGTCTTATCATTCAATATAGCACCGCAGCCGCTATTCCACAAAAACTTCGAGCTCCTTACCAAGACGCTGGAGGATTACCTCCTTCAGGGCTACACCTTATATATATTGGCAGATAGCCAGAAACAGCAACTTCGACTCAAAGACATCTTTGAGAGTGATGAACTGAAACGTTATCAGATACAGTTCACCCCAGTGGCCAATACCATCCATGAAGGTTTTGTGGATCATGACAAGAAGTGCTGTTTTTTCACCGACCACCAGATATTCGACCGTTTCCACAAGTATAGTCTCCGTTCCGACTCGGCACGTGCCGGCAAGATGGCGCTCACCATGAAGGAATTGCAGGAGATGGAGCCAGGCGACTTCATCGTGCATGTGGATTTCGGTATAGGTAAGTTTGGAGGATTGGTACGGGTACCGACGGGCAATAGTTACCAGGAGATGATACGCATCATCTACAAGAACAATGACAAGGTAGATGTCTCCATCCATTCTCTCTATAAGATAAGTAAGTATCGTCGTAGCGATACAGGAGAACCACCTCGCCTCTCCACCTTGGGCACGGGTGCCTGGGACAGGTTAAAGGAGAAGGCGAAGAAACGCATGAAGGACATCGCTCGCGACTTGATAAAACTCTATGCCAAGCGCCGACGCGAAAAGGGATATCAGTATAGTGCAGATAGCTATTTGCAGCATGAGCTGGAGGCTTCGTTTCTCTATGAGGACACGCCAGACCAAAGCAAAGCAACGGCTGAGGTAAAGAAGGATATGGAGAGTGGCAGACCGATGGACCGCTTGGTGTGCGGTGATGTGGGCTTTGGAAAGACCGAAGTAGCTGTGCGTGCAGCTTTCAAGGCGGCTTGCGACAGTAAGCAGGTGGCATTGTTGGTGCCTACCACCGTGCTCGCCTTCCAGCATTACCAGACTTTCAGCCATCGTCTCGAAGGGCTCCCCGTCAAGGTAGATTACCTGAGTCGTGCTCGCTCTGCCAAGGAGGTAAAGCGTATTTTGGAGGAACTGAAGGAGGGAAAAATTGATATTCTTATAGGTACGCATAAACTGATTTCCAAGACCGTGAAATGGCACGATCTCGGACTGCTTATCATCGATGAGGAGCAGAAGTTTGGAGTCTCTACCAAGGAGAAGTTGCGCCAGATGAAGGTGAATGTAGACACTCTCACCATGAGTGCCACGCCTATACCACGTACCCTCCAGTTCTCATTGATGGGAGCCCGCGATATGAGCATAATGCGCACTCCGCCTCCTAATCGTTATCCTATCCATACAGAACTGGTAACCTTTAGCAGCGAGGTGATAGCCGATGCCATCAATTTCGAGATGAGCCGCAACGGACAGGTCTATTTCGTCTGCGACCGCATCAGCAAGTTGCCTGAATTGAAACTGATGATAGAGAAGTATGTGCCCGATTGCCGTGTAGCTATAGGGCATGGACAGATGAATCCCGAGGATCTGGAGAAGGTTATCATGGGATTTATCAATTATGACTGCGATGTGCTTCTCTCTACCACCATCGTGGAGAATGGTATCGACATATCCAATGCCAACACGATCATAGTCTGCGATGCACACCATTTCGGATTGAGCGATCTGCACCAGATGCGAGGACGAGTGGGACGTAGCAACAAAAAGGCGTTCTGCTACTTGATAGCACCGCCTAAGAGTGTGCTCACTCAGGAAGCGCGTCGCCGCCTGGAGGCGCTCGAAACCTTTAGCGAACTAGGCAGTGGTTTCAATCTAGCCATGCAAGACCTGGATATCCGTGGGGCAGGCAATCTGCTCGGCTCGGAACAGAGTGGATTCATGGAAGACTTGGGATATGAAACTTACCAAAAAATACTCTCGCAAGCTGTTACCGAACTGAAAAACGAGGAATTCAATGACCTCTATCAGCAGGAAATGGACGAGGGTAAACAACTTACGGGAGATGATTTCGTAGACGACTGTGCTGTGGAGAGCGACCTGGAGATGTACTTCCCCGACACCTATGTGCCAGGTAGCAGCGAGCGTATGTTGCTCTATCGCGAGCTAGACCATCTGGAGGGTGACGAGGCTGTGGCTGCTTATCGACAACGCATGATAGACCGTTTCGGCCCGATACCGAAGGAGGGAGAGGAACTGATACGCATCGTTAGCCTTCGCCGACTGGGTAAGCGCCTGGGATGCGAGAAGATTATGCTTAAGCAGGGATCCATGCAAATGCAGTTTGTGAGCAATGTGGAGAGTCCATTCTACAAGAGCCAGATGTTCTCTCAAGTGCTCAATTATGTCACCTCACACATTCAGGACTGTACACTGAAGGAAAAGAACAACAAGCGTCTGCTCCGTATTCGAAACGTAGAGAGTGTACAGCGTGCCGTGGCACTGTTAGGAGAAATTGCTGGTTAAAATATATAGGTATATAAAAAAAGAACAATGAAAGTCATCGGCACCCCGTATGGCTTTCATTGTTTTTATTGTATAAGTAAAAGATGATGATTAAGCGTTTCCCAACGCCGTTCTTTATTAACTGATGCAAAGGTACATATTTATCAGCAAAGTATGGGGGAATTTTTGTTATTTGGGGTAGTTGGTTCTATTCTAAATGATAAATAGAGGAATTTTATGTGCTCAGATAATTAATTTTTACCCCTCCAAAAACAAAATTTCACCCCTTTCAGGGTAATACACTACTCTAAAAGGGGTGAAAAAGTTAACTGAAAGATGTCTATTTTGAATCCTTACAACATCTTATTTTATGTTTTCTGCCATTTATTTTATGCTTTTAGCCATTCTTCGATGGCTTGTGCGATAACTTCAAAGCTGGCGGTAGGTTCGAAGCGAGCTACTACCTGTCCTTTCTTATTGATGAGAAATTTAGTGAAGTTCCACTTAATGTCGGCGCTCTCCTTGTAGTTGGGGTCTGCCTCGCTGAGCATCTTGTCGAGTACAGGGTAGAGAGGGTGGCTCTCGTCCCAGCCAGCGAAGCCCTTGCATTCCTTGAGGAACTTGAAGAGAGGGGCGGCATCGTCGCCATTCACCTTGATTTTCTTGTAGCGCTGAAATTCGGTGCCGTATGTTAGTTTGCAGAACTGGTGGATGCTTTCGTCCGTGCCAGGAGCCTGTTGTCCAAACTGGTTGCAAGGGAAGTCTAGTATCTCGAAACCCTGTGAGTGATAGGTCTCGTAGAGCTTTTCCAGTTCCTCGTATTGAGGGGTGAAGCCACATTTGGTGGCAGTGTTGACGATGAGCAATACCTCATTAGCATACTCTTTGAGGGAAACATCTTTTCCCTTTCTGTCTTTGACAGAGTATTCGTAAACAGTTCTCATTTTTCCTTTTTGTCTTTTATATTGTATGTATTTGTTTTTTTTCTTTGTATTCTGGTTTCCTGCCTCTCTAAGGGGGCAATACGAGTGCAAAGATACAATTTTTATTTTATACACGATAAAGAGTTTGCCTAAATTTTCTAAAAAGATGGAGGGAGTGTGGATAGAAAGCTAGGAGCATAAAAAGTCCAGGAACTTCGCAGTCCCTGGTACTTCCCGACTTTTTTCCTTTTTAAAATATAAATATAAATAGGAAAAAAGTCTACGATTAATCTATCATTTAACTTTTCTAAGAACTTGCTGCAAAGTTACGATTTTTTTTGTCAAGTTTTATTGTTATTATGTGAAAAAATATTTTAATTGTTGTAATTTATCTTAAAACACATACGAATTCGCTACGATTGTGTGCGCTCTCTGAATTCTCTAGGTATTACACCCATTTCTTTCTTGAATACTTTAGAGAAGTATTTAGGATCGCTGAATCCCACACTATATGCAATGTTGGTCATCGTTTCGTCTGTATTTTGCAGCAACTCGGTGGCTTTCATCAGGCGGATGTGGCGTACGAAGTCGATAGGAGACATGCCCACAGAATTCTTGATTTTGCTGTAGAGTACACTGCGACTCATGCCCACGGCATTGCCGATGTCGTCTATCTTGAGCTCTGGGTTTGATATGTTGTCTGTAACATACTTCATGATTTTCTCCATGGTTTTGTCGTTGATTTGGCTCGACATGAAGGCAAACTCCTGTACATCGCTCTCTTCTTCAGACATTCCGTCGAGAGAAATTTTCTTTTTGAAAGTCTCCTTGATGCTTGGGATGAGGTGGTAAGCAGCGATGGCATCCTTGTCGCCAGCTTCTTTCAGTTGCTTGATGACATCTGCCTGGATGGCTCTGCGCTGATTGATTACTGCCTCGATGCGTCCCAGCAGGTAGGTGCTGGAGAATGGCTTGGTGAGGTATCCGTCCACGCCTTCCTCAAATCCCTTCAACTGGTCTTCTACGCTCGCTTTGGCAGAGAGGATGATGATAGGGATGTGGGCGATGGCTGAGTCTTGCTTGATCTGATGTACCATCGTGATTCCGTCCATCACAGGCATCGTTACATCGGTCAAGATGAAGTCGGGCATCTCCTTGCGTGCAGTCAGCAGTCCGGCCTTTCCGTTATTGGCCAGGAGTACATTGTAGGTACCACACAAGATATTGTATAGGTATTTGCGCAAGTCGGCATTGTCCTCTACTACGAGCAAGGTTATTGTCTTCTGTTCTGGTTTTGGCTTCTCTCCCGATTCGGTGAGTTCCTCCTGCTCGCTAGCTTGTTCTGCTAGTAGATTTTCCAGGGCTTCCTGTACGTTTTGATCGTCTATTTGCCCACTAGAAACCTTGCTGTTGCGCTCTTCTTTCGACAGTGATTCCTCGTCGAGACCGCTGTCGGTGATGAAATTGGTGTCGTTGTCGAAGCGCAGTATGCCATTGATCATCTCCAGCATCTCCTTGGTGTTTCTGCATGCGATGTCTAATAGTTCTTTACTCTTGTCGCTCAGGTTTTGCTCGTCGCTGAGCACCTCGCGTATAGGACCTCCTATTAGTGTGAGAGGAGTGCGCAGTCTATGGGCGGCATCGCTGAAGAAATTGTTTTTCATCACACTCATTTCATGGCTCAGTTTTTGTTTCTGGCGCTTGTTGTAATTGTAGAATATGCTGCCTATGATAACCAGTATTATGAGGAGCATGACGATTCTGCCCCAGATGCTCTCCCAGAATGTGGGGCGCACTTCGATAGGCAACTCTGCTACGTACTTGCTCCATACGCCATACGAATTGGTGGCTTTTACCTTGAGGATGTAGCTGCCATGTGTGATACGGTTGAAGCCGATGTAATTTCTGCTGCCATTGCTAATCCATTCTCCTGGGGGTGTCTTTCCCTCTATGCGATACTTGTACTGCATTTGGTATTTTCTCGTATAGTCGAGCGAGGCGAAGCTGATGGTTAGGTTTCGCTTGTTGGCTGGTATTACGAGTTTCTTCGTGTGCAGGATAGGTATTTGTCTGTCTTCGCCATTGTATTGCAGCGAGGTGAACATGATTCTGGGCTGGTATTGGCTCTTCTTCATCATGGCGGGATTGAAGGTAAGACTGCCCATCGGTGTGCCTATGGTGATGTTGTTGGTGGCAGGGTCGTGTGTGGGGCGTGCTTCGGTGAACGACATGTTGTAGTCGAAGTCGTTGGGGCCGAATACTTCTATCTGTCCTGTCTTCGGGTTGAACTTGTCTACGCTCGATTCTCGGATTACCCATATGTTGCCATCGTTATCTTCCGACATACTTTGCACCATACCCTCGTTAGAGTTTATTTGCTTGAAAAACTGCGTCTTGAGGTTGTTTTGCAGGTAGTTTTTTGTCAATAGTTTTTGCAGAGTGCCTCCCAGTGTGGCTACGTATGCCTGTCCGCTGCTGTGCAGCAGTACGAAGTTTACATCGTTGGCTGCCAGCGAGGTGGAGTCGGTGGAGAGGTAGGTGGTATGGAAGAACTTGATACTGGCTGGACTCTTGAAATTGTCGGAGTAGGTGACAAGTCCCTCCACAGTGCCTATCAGTATTTCTCCTGTAGGGCAACAGGTGATGTGTCTCACCTTGCTATATTTGGGCATCTGCCAAGATAGCCCATTTCGGGCTGAAAGGAAGGATATTTTGCTTGCTGCATTCTCTTGTACGAGTACCAGTCCGCCTCCGAAGGTGGCTATCCATATTCTGCCCTGACGGTCTGCCATGATGTCGCGTATATCGTTGCATGGTAGTGAGTTGCGGTCTTTTGGGTCGAACTGAAAATGGGTGATTCTCCCGCTGGTGTCTCTGAGGAAGAGACCGTTCTGCTTGCTGCCTATCCATGTGCGCCCCTTCCGGTCTACGAAGATGGTAGGGATACAGCTGTCGCAGAATGGTATCTGCTGGGGTACTATTTGCCCGTTAGGGGCCAGGTATCCCAACTTTTGGTATTTCTCATTGCATATCTGGATGATACCATTGGTATATCCCGCCCAGTTTTCTCCCACTGGGGTGTTGCATACTGAGCGCACTTCTGCCTCTCCTACGTCTAGGGTATTGAGGATATAGGTGTGATTCTTGAAAGCTACTTGCGTAAGGTCGTGTACACCTTTTATCCATAGGGTGTTCTGGTTGTCTAGCAGATACTTGGAGATGGTAGGGATGCGGTAGTTGCCCGATGAGTTGCTCCTCAGAAGATAGGGTACTAACTTTCCCTCCTTGCGGTCGTAATAGCTGAAGGTGCCCTTGTTGGGCACTATCCAGAGTGTCTTGTTCTCGTCTTGGGTGATGAAGAACTTCTCGCTGCTCGTACGGTCGCTAGGGTCTGGCTGGTCGGCGAAGAGCCATTGCTTTTCGCCCGTCTTGGGATCTACGAGGGTTACGCCCATGCCGTCGGTGAATACCCATACTTTGCCAAAGTCGTCGGTATAGATGTTACGCACCTCTGCCATTGGCTGGCTAGGACTTTGTACGTTGATGAGTTCCGTCTTGTAGGTATGGGGGTAGTAGATGAGGAGTCCCAGATTGGTGGCTATCAGTAGTTGGTAGCCTGTGTTCTTGAGCTGGTTTATTTTCGTTACACCGGCTGGTAGCGGTATCATGTTGAGTCTGTTGCGCTCATCGTACACCGCCAGTTTACCGTCGTCGGTGGCTAGGAATATGGATTCGTTTACCTCTCTTATCCACTTGAAGGGGATGGTAGTATTGAATGGGTGGTTGTAGACGGTGGTGCCCTTGTCTGTCAGTATCCATTCCCTGCCTTTCTTGTCGGCCCAGACAAACCATACGTTGCCACTCCTTAGTCCCTGTTCGCCCGCTTTGATGCATTCGGCAGGAGATGTTTCCAGGTTGGTGCCATGGGTGCGGATGATGTAGTTGCTGCCATCGGCTATTACCCAGATATTACCGTTCTTGGTAGGGTAGATGTTTTTTACATGCAGATTGATGTGGAATTTCTCGTTGAGTTGCTTGCCTATCTGTAGAAATTGGCAGAGGTGTGTGTCGTATACATAGAGTTGGTGGTCAGAGGTGACGCACCAGATGTTGTTGAGCGCAGTAGGCTCTATTTGGATGATGCGGTTGGTAGACAACAGGTCTATGTTGTCTGGCTCGTCTCGGAAGGTATGAAAGGTGTATCCGTCATAGTAGGATAGACCATTCCATGTGCTAAACCACATGAGATGGTCGCTTGCCTGCTTCAAGTCGGTGATGCTGTTGGCGGCCAATCCGTCGATGATGGAAAACTTTCGGATGTCGCAGTACGGCTTTGCCATGGTGGCAAGTATGCTGATAAGCCCTAATATGGTGATGTAAATGTATCTTCTAGTCATTGCCTGGAAACGTGAAAAGTCGACACAAAGGTAACGAATTTTCTTGAATTTGGCAAGAGAATAAGAGAAAAAATCTACCTCCTTAGGGGAATTTTTCCACTTCTTAGGGAAAATCCTCTAAAATATTCTTGTTTTCCCTTGTATAACACCGATTTTTCCTCTATCTTTGCATCGAGTTATGAGAAGAATGCTCTTGCTCGTGACTGGTAAAAAACGGAATATTAACCAAATAAATACTTAACGATATGAAAAAGTTTACATCTCTATTAACAATGGTATTCATCGCCTTGATGAGCCTCTCTCTTACTTCTTGCGATGAAGATTCAGAGATAGCATTTACCCTCGATGGTACGTGGAAGGGAAACATGTATGTGGAATTTCGTGGATATTCTGCCGTGCGAAGCGTGATCAGCTTTGAACAAGAGTCGATGTACTCCGGTACGGGTTACTGGGTAGATTATTATGACCATGATTACTGGAATGGCAATGATTACATAGCCAATCATATTCGGTGGACGGTGCGTAATGGCAATATCTATATCCACTTAATAGAAGAAGGCAGTGATGTGGTGATATATGATTATTCGCTCACGAGCAGTCGTTTTGTGGGGTGTGTGGAGAGTAGTAATGGAAACCGTGCCCAGTTTACTTTATACAATGACAACTATAATTACAATTGGCGTTATGATGATTGGAGCTGGGGATATAGTTCTGTCGACAAGACTACCGATGTCGGTAATATTCCTTCTCGTACAATTTCCGACAGTGTGAAGACAGAGAAACCTGTGCGCAAGTTTGTGTTTGACCACACACCTCACTGAGCACATTGTAATACGCTGTTATTCAGATAGTTTGCTATTGTGAGGTGTCGCTCTCAGACCTCACTTAGACTTCACTTAGACCTCACCAAGACCTCGCCAAGACCACACTACATCGCACTGCCTTCATTTTCTTACCATCGAGGCTGTGACAAGTGAGGTCTTGGTGAGGTCTAAGTGAGGTCTAAATGTAATACTTCACCGCTATAATACATTCATAATCAATTAGATGCGGAATTTTAGTGAGGTGTGAGGTCTTTTTCCGCATACTCTTATTAGTGGTTCGACAAATGCTCGTATCGGGAGTTTGTCCCGACACTTCTGGCCATAACGTCCCGACGTTGTGCTTATTGCCTCGACACGGCAGTTTTTTGCCCCACCTAGAGCAAAAAACTGCCCTCGAATGGGCAATTTTACGCCTACACCGGGCACAAGTCGCAAGTCCCAATTAAATGAGTGGTTACTTTGTGTCTTAAACAAACAAGTATATAGGATTAATCCACGCACTTTTGCAAGTGCCCCATTCATTTCCTGTAGAAACTTACTGCGCTTTTTACCCTTCACCAATAGGGTGAAACATTGGTTTCCCAACGAGCATTTTTACTTCTGTACAAACTTCTTGCCAGCCTTGATTACTACGCCCTTGTAAGAGCCTGAAACCTTCTGGCCTGCGAGGTTGTAAGCAGGAGCATTGGCTGTGCTTGGATTGATTGTCATGTTTGAAATACCTGTAGTGCTAGCAGTAGGTGCTACTGTTGGTGCAAGCTCTATCTGAGAATTGTAGGGTATGAGGATACCGGTGTAGTCCATAGGAGACTCAGTATTGGGAGTATAACCTACTTTGAACTTGTCGTAAATTTGCAAAGTTTTATTTGCGTCGTTGTAATAGTTGGTGTATGAGCCTGAAACTGAAGAAACAAGAGTAATGTTCTTGACGGTTACAAGTTTGCATACGTTCTCTGCTTTGGCTGCTTCCTCTACAGTCATAACGACAGGAGAGATGGTTCCATCTGTTGCCTTGATGTCTGAAGCTGTGATGTTGGTCAGCTCTGGAAGTTTGTTGTATTCGCTGTAAGTTGCCTCAATGGTACCATTAAGAATCTGACCTGCTGTATATTTAAGATTACTCTTGTAAATGTCGATGCCGCCTGTAGCATCTACAATATACATATCATTAGTGCCATTTACATATTGTACTTGTGCGTCCTTCAAAGTAAGGATGGCCTTGTTGCCGGAACCAAGAGCTTTGAATGCTGCGATATTGTCAACTTTAGGAGTCTCTTTTACAGCAGGTTTTGTGCCAACTTTGTAAATGTCTATGCCTGTAATTTGGGTATTATGCTTAGATGTGACTTTTACAGTATAAATAGTGCCTGCGGCTTGATTGGCTGAAGCGATTTCGTATGTATTGTCTGTTGTTGCACCAGTAGTAGCTGTACTTACGGCATTTTCACCAACGAAGATATTCTGTACCACTGAAGCAGAAGCTCCCCCATTTCCTTTTACTACAATGTATGCAACATCGAAATCAAATGCTTGCAATGTGAGTGTTGCGCCAGATTTTCCTAGCATTAAATAAATCCGTGTGGTGATAAATGTCTCAAAAAGTGTTAATCAATTTCTTCGTCCGTTGG
>CAVKLF010000007.1:0-38256 GCA_963657075.1 bacterium
AAATGTAAAATCTATGGTGTATAGAGACACCAATCACATCAAATAGGTATCCTAATCTACGAGAACACATACCTACATATAATGATGCCGCCTTACTCCAAATTTGGAACAAGACGGCATTATTTGATGAAATTTCGGGGCATATTTATTCATCAACTAAAGTTTCACTGTAGAAATATCTACCAGATTGTTTACTATCGCATAAATGGTAAGACCCGCCGGAGAGTGAATCTGAAGCTTGCGGGCAATGTTTCTGCGGTGTGTAATCACCGTATTGATGGAGATGAAGAGATGATCGGCTATCTCCTTATTGGTCATTCCCTGTACCAATGCTACAATGACATCCTTCTCACGGTCGCTGAGTTGCTCATCGCTTTGGGGCGCCTGAGAAATCATATTCGAAATCTTCGCACTCACATCATTCTGCTTCAATTTTCTCTCGGTGTTTCGTACAGCCGGGATAAAGATTTCCTCCTCTACCTCTGAGTGATGGGCCAGCCACTCCTCATTATTGTAGATATCATATAGAGTGGCACTCAGCTGATTGTTGTGCAGCCCATCCGAAGGCAGATACTTAATGATGATACTCTTAAGCTCCTTGAGTTTCTGGTCTACCTGCACATGATGCTTGGAGAATGTCTCAATATCAAAGTTATCTGGAGTATTACCGTCGATAAGTGCCTGAACATAAGGGAAAACCATTTTTTCCTCATATCGCATATGGTTCGTTATACTATGGGCATACTCATCGTAGAGTTTGAGGATAAGACGAGCCAGGTTATCTTTCTCATCGAGGGCATCCACCAACTCCTTGCGGATGAAGGGCAGTTGGAAGTCTATATAATAGGCATGTGAAGCCTTGAGATAATGCAACAAGGTAGGGAGCGACAATCGGTCGGCATTGTCGTATTCCTTATGGCCATTGATGGTAAAGTTGACCACCGCCAAGAAAGTATAGGTATCCACCTGCTGCTCATCGCACACTTCCTGTACGGTTTTATCGCCAAAGCCCAGGTTGATACCAAAGCTACCAAGACTCTGTAGAATGTTGTAATTGTCACGAATGATGCTGATCATCTTATCGTCAGCCTCATACATCTTTTGATCCTTCATCTTATGTACCTATTAATCAAACATTAATAATGTTTATATGTTGGGTGCAAAATTACAATTTTCTATTGAAATATGCAATACCTAGAAATGGGGATGCTGCGATTTACCAACTTTTAAGTATTGCAAGTTTTTTTATATCTCCGTACCTTTGCACCCGAAATCGAGAAAGAGCGCGGTGATGATTGTCTGTCCCGAGCGGCGGAGCTGCGTAATTCCTTATTAGATTAAGGAGATACTAGGTCTCTCAAGTCGAGCCCACAGTCATTGACCCGCGCCTCTTTTTCTTTCCGCTCTACTCTTCATCGGGTTAGGACGTTTTCCTAAAATACAAAAGGAATTAAGGAAAAAGATAAAAAGATAACAATATTTACAAAACAGATATGAACAGTTTAAGAATTGGATTGATGTCAGCAGCTTTGTTTGCCGGGCTGGCAACAGTTAGCGCACAAGTCGTTGCAGCAGACAGCGTGATGCAGCACGTAAATGGCAAGCGCCTCAGTATCGGTGGATACGGCGAGGTGGCATACAGCCGTAATTTTTACACAGACGCAGGCAAGCGTTACTCTAATGCTTCTGCTTATAAGAATGCACCAGACCATGGTCGCTTTGACATTCCTCACGCAGTAATCTATTTAGGTTATGATTTCGGCAAGGGATGGACTTTGGGTACCGAGATAGAATTTGAGCATGGCGGCACTGGCCAATCCATCGAATATGAGGCAGAGGAAGCCATCGAATACGAGCAGGAGACAGAAAAAGGCGGCGAGGTTGAGCTGGAGCAGTTCTGGATTCAGAAGTCATTCGGACGCTGGGCTAACATCAAGGCTGGACATATCGTAGTACCCGTGGGCTTGACCAATGCTTACCATGAGCCATTGAACTTCTTTACTGTTTACCGTCCTGAGGGCGAGAATACGATTCTGCCTTGTACATGGCACCAGACAGGTGTAAGTTTCTGGGGAAAGAGCGGGGATTTCCGTTATGAGGCACAGTTCCTCGCAGGTCTGAATGCATATCGTTTCAGCCGCAGCAACTGGATTCAGAATGGCGCCAAGAGCCCATACGAGTTTGAGGTTGCCAACAAGTATGCCGTTGCAGCGCGCGTTGACAATTATACTATTCCTGGGCTCCGTATCGGTTTGAGTGGTTACTATGGCAAGTCTATGGGTAACACGACGCCAGAGGACACCCAGCACAAGGACATCAAGGGTAATGTATATGTAGGTGCCTTTGACTTTACATACAACAAGTACAACTGGAAGGTAAGAGGAAACATTGACTATGGTTATGTAAGCGATGCAGATAAAATAACAAGCATTGTATATCCTGGAACTTCTAACGTGAAGCCAAACGAAAGCGGTAGTGGCAAGTATTTTGGAAGCCATGCCATCGCAGCCATGTTCGAAGCAGGATATGACATATTCTCGCAGATTGCCAAACTTCGCGCAGACAAACAGAAGTTATACGTCTTCGGTCACTACGAGTACTACGATTCTTCTGTTCACAACAAGACTGCACAGTGGACTAATCGCAAAATCATCTCTGGTGGCATCAACTATTTTCCACTACCACAGATATGCGTAAAGGCAGAATACACACAGCGCATCTTCAAGTCAAAGTACAACAATGAGCCTGCCGTCAACATCGGTATCGCTTACCAGGGCTTCTTCCTCTAAATAAAGAGGAGATACCTAACAACAAATGAACAGTAAAAACATTCATTAACAATAAAGTAAACACAAATGAAAAAGATTTTCACAAAAGCCATCATGTTCGCCGTAACATTGGCTTTACCATTGGGTTTCACATCTTGTAGCGATAGCAATGATTCTTCAACAGATGATAATGTTGTTCCTGCATCAGAGTTGTCTGCCGTAGCCATCACTTATGTAAATGACATCATTTATCCTACTTATGCTGATTTGCGTAGCAATGCAAAAACACTGAAGGATGCCTGCGAAAATGCATATAACAACGCCAAGGCTGGTAATTTGAGCGATGCTGACATCGAGGCTGCTTGCGAGGCTTTCAAGAACGCTCGTCGTGAGTGGGAGCGTAGCGAAGCATTCCTTTATGGTGCGGCAACAAACAATGAGATTGACCCACATATCGACTCATGGCCACTTGATCGTGACCAAATGGTAGAGGCCTTGAACGACCAAACTCTTATTGCCGGAATTAAAGGTTCAAACCCAGCGCAGTTCATTTATTCCGAGAACAAGGATTTTGACTCAGTAATTGGTTTCCACGGATTGGAATTTGTACTTTTCCGCGATGGTGCAGCTCGCACAGCCGCTATGCTGAATGCCAATGAGACAGCAGATGGCATGACATCTGTAAAGGGTATCGACGAGTTGGCTTTCGCTGCAGCAGTTGCAGGTGACATCTATAACATGACAAGCCTTCTCCAATATGGTTGGAATGGTGAGTCTGCTCTTGGTTCTTGGTTGAGCACTAACTGCAAGTGGGTCATCGACGGTCTTAAAGATTTGGAAGATAGTTATGGTGCACTTTCATCAGCAGGTATCGGCTATGGTCAGTTCCTTCTCAATGCAACAGGTGATAACGCTTGGTATCCTACATGGCAGGAAACTTTAGAGAATGTATTCGTAGGTGGTTGCTCCAACATCTGTCAAGAGGTATATACTCAAAAACTCGGTCAGGCTTACAGATGTGCCACTACCGGCGGTAGAGAGGATGATGCTCCTGACTACATCGAGTCACCATACAGCAAGCGTTCTTTCATAGACTACCAAGACAACCTATATTCTATCAAGAATACACTCTATGGCACACGTGACATCACAGCTACAACCCCTGTAACAAACTCTTTGATGAACATCATGAAGAAGTACAACTACAGTGGTTACACAACATTGAGCACAGCTCTCGATGAGGCGATCGCTGCGTTGGAAACTGCCAAGAATAGCGGCAAGGCATTCATTGATGCTCCTGGTGACGCTCAAGTAGGAACAGCCATCAGCAAGATTAACAATTTGGACGATGAACTGAACAAAGCTGGTGCTTGGTTCCGTGCCTTGAAGGTATCCAAGTAATTAATTTAACAAAAAACATAAGATAACGTAGCTATACTTTCATGAAAAGTATAGCTACGTATCTTGGCTATAAAAGCTATACACTATAAAAGATACATTATGAATAAGAATTTTAAGAATTGTGCTTACATGTCATTTGCCATGGCTCTAGCCTTGACAGTGACTAGCTGCTCTGATGACGACAAGGTAGAAATCACAGAGACCGATGCAGCCTATGTAGGCAAAGAAGTAGGAAACTTTACTGCCGACGAATGGTATCCTGGAGGCAAGCTCGGAACTACCGAGAACACAGGTTCCAGCTGTTACTCAGACCAGACACCAGCCGTAGACAATAACCCAGAGTTATTCAAGCAGTTCTTTATTGGAGAACAGATGTTCGAACGTCAATATACATGGAACACAGGTGCCTTCAAGGGTTTAGGTCCCGCATCTGTGCGCAGCTCTTGTTTCGACTGCCACCCAGAGTATGGACATGGCAAGCGAAAGGCGCAATACGAAACTCGCTATGGTAATGGCAATGGCTATCTGCTCGTAGTTTATCACCCAAAAGACGGAGCCAACAGCAACGATGGTGCCTATGTATCTGAGGTTACAGGCATGCCCCAAACACAAGCTCAAACCCCATTCTTGCCACCTATTGACGAGAGCAAGATAAACATGAGTTGGGAGCACATTGCCAAGATGGAAACAGAAGATATTCCATCGATGCAATTCCCTGACGGCGAAAAGTTTGATTTGATCTATCCAGAAATCTCAATTCCAAAAGAGGCATTCAATACAACTCCTACCCCTTACGAAACTGGCAACAACGCTGTTGCAGTACGATTGGAATCCACCATCGGTGTCATTGGTGTAGGCTTGATTGACGCCATCCCTAACGAAGCTATCGAAGCTCAATACGCAGAAGA
The DNA here is from genome assembly GCA_963657075.1 of bacterium. Classification (GTDB taxonomy): domain Bacteria; phylum Bacteroidota; class Bacteroidia; order Bacteroidales; family Bacteroidaceae; genus Prevotella. Next base: position 5,078 of record CAVKLF010000007.1, read on the forward strand.
AGCAGGTTACTTTAAGAAAGCTGGGTTAAACGTGAGTGAATACATCAATCCAAACTTCTGGGACGCTGAGGCAGAAAAGATGGCCTCAAGTGCCTATTATCCTAAATTCGGCAAGGATGGCATCGCTGGTGGAACTCATGCCGACGGTACTCCTTTCGACGGCACAGGTCTTGTCAAACGATTCACCTATGCTTTGACTCGTGGTTCCTTGCAGGATGGACCTGGCGCCAATGCTATCTGGAACATCACCAATGTGAGCCGCAAAGACCGTCCATACCTTTACACTACAAAGGCTTGGGCTGACTGTATGGCAAGCACATCATCAGTTATCAAAGCTATCAAGAAAGACCCTACGTCTCCATACTATGCAGACGGTACAGATGAGGGCATCAAGAATGCAGTTGCAACTTTGTTGAATCCTGCGACAAACCAATTCGACAACGACATCCATAATTTCACGCCCGAGCAGAGTATGGATGACTTCTATGCCTTCATGGTATGGCACCGCGGTCTCGCCATCCCTCGTGCACGCAACCTCAACGACTCACAGGTTCAGCAGGGCAAGAAGCTTTTCATGGAATGGGGATGCGCCAACTGCCACAAACCTTCATGGAAGACTGGTGATGACAACTATATTACTCCGAACGAAATCGCAGGTAAAGAATTGCCACGCTATCAGAACCAGACCATCTATCCATACTCTGACTTTATCCAGCATAAGCTCTACATGAAGAACGACATTCATGGTTCTTGGTGTCGCACCACCCCACTTTGGGGACGCGGACTGAGCTACGTGAACACTGGTGCAGAGGATCGCATGCACGATTGCCGTGCTCGCAACGAGGTAGAGGCTATCATGTGGCACTGCTACAGCAAGCAGAGTCATGCCTACTCTTCAGCCCTCAAGTTCTACAAGGCATCCAAGGCTGACCGCGATGCTGTGGTGAAGTTCCTGCGCTCCATCTAAACTTTTAAACATAAATTCTACCTTCGGGAAATCTGAAGGTAGAATTATGCGTTTTAAACAACAACCATTATAGAGATATTTAATGAATCCAGTAAACAAGGCACTACTTTTACTGAGTGGTATCCTAGCACTCGCTTCCTGCAACGACACCACCAATGACACAGATAATCCAGATATCATAGAGACCGACGCTGCCTATGTAGGCAAAGATGTAGGAAACTTTACCGCCAACGAATGGTATCCAGCCGGCAAGCTCGGTACTACGGAAAATACATCCACTAACTGTTATGAAGACGAGACGCCATCTGTAACCAACAATGGTTATAGCACGGCATTCAACAATGGTGAGACCGTATTTGAGCACAAGTATACATGGAACACCAACCCATACAAAGGTTTGGGACCCCTCTTCTCACGCCGTTCATGCATCTATTGTCACCCAAGCTATGGTCATGGTAAGCGTCAGAGCGGCACCTACAACGCAGACAAGATTGGCAATGGATACCTTCTCGCCCTCTTCTATCCTGCGGGATCAACTGACGCCAACGGTAAGACTTACGACAAAGATACATACGTAAGCCAGATTACTGGTGTGCCACAAACGAAGGCAATGACACCATTTCTGCCAGAGATTGACGAGAGCGGCATCAACATCGAGTGGAAGAAAGCCACCGACGAGCATGGCAACAAATTTGCTGACGGAGAAACCTACGACCTCATCTATCCCGAGGTAAGCGTGGCAATGAACGCCATCCATACCAGTCCGATGCCTGCGGCAGGATTCACGGTTCGTGTGGAATCCACTATCGGTATCGGCGGAGCCTGCCTCATCGACGCCATCCCCGACGACTCCATCAAGAAGCAGTACCAGTCGGAGGCTGCCCATGCTGAGCTTAACCCAATGATGTGGGACAAGAGTACCAACGACTGGGCATCTACAGCCTACATGGACTTATCCAATGGACGTAAGGGTATCAAGAAGTTCAACTACCAGCTCTCCCGCGCATCCCTCCAGCAGGACTATGCCATTTGGGAGGTTTGCAACGTGACACGCAAGGACTTACACTACCTCTACACCACGAAAGAATGGGCGAAGGCTAACAGCGAGAGTGAAGAAGTAATCAGCTACATCATGGAGAATGGCAAGGACCCTAGTTCACTCCTCAGCCCCTACTATGGAGAGACCAAAGAGGAAACTGCAAAGAAGGTGGAACAACTCTTGGGTCTGAACTCAGCTTCCGATGCCCCCGTGTATGAGAAGAATTTCATCGAGAAATTCGGAGAGGAACTCTCCGACCAGCAGTACTATGACTTCATGGTATGGCAACGAGGTCTGGCGATTCCTCGCGCCCGCAACCTGAACAGCAAGACCGTACAGAGAGGCAAGGAAGTGTTTATGCAGATAGGTTGCTCCTCGTGTCACCGTCCATCATGGACTACGGGACCAGACAATTACTGGGCAACCGACTTCGTAAATAGCCTTGGCAAGTTGCCTACATATCCCAACCAGAAGATTTATCCATACACTGACCTCGTGCAACACCGTTTGTACATGGAAAATGACATCATTAACGGTTGGTGTCGCACCACCCCACTCTGGGGCCGTGGCTTGTCTAAACGCAACACGGGTTCAGACGACCGCCTGCACGACTGCCGTGCCCGCACCGTCATCGAGGCGATCATGTGGCATGGCTACAGTTCAAAGAGCGATGCCCATTGGTCGGTGCAGAACTTCTACAAGCTAGAAAAGGCCGACCGCGACGCCGTCGTGGCATTTATTGAGGCTATCTAAGCCAACTAACCATCCTATCAGCAGCCAAGCCCGCAAAGACTTGGCTGCTGATTGTTCTATAAACAAGAAACTTTACCAAAAGTTTGCATTTTTCAAGATAAAGTCGTAACTTTGCAATCAAAATGTACTCATATACATTTATGGTAAAAAAGATTATATTCCTCCTTTACATCCTCGTGCTCATATTCATGGCCGTCGCCACCATCGTGGAGAAGAGCCAGGGCACCGACTACGTACATGCACACTACTATGGCGCATGGTGGTTTATTTTGATTTGGGCAGTGCTTGCCGCCCTCGGAGTATTTTACATCCTCAAGCGTAGGGTCAAGATTGTCTCGACCCTCGCCCTCCATCTCTCTTTCGTCATCATCCTGGCAGGTGCGTTCCTCACCCATGTATCTGCCAAACGAGGTATGATTCATCTGCGCATGGGCCAGCCTACCAACACATATATGACTTCTGACGGCGAGCATGGGATGGCGGAGGAAAAACTGCCTTTCACACTTTGCCTACAGAAATTCGAGGCGAAGATGCACGATGGCACCAACGCCGTGGCCGACTATTCCTCCCAATTCACCGTGAAAGACGGCAACGAGAAAAGCGAGGCCATGGTGTCGATGAACAATATCTACTCACATCGCTCCTACCGCTTCTACCAGTCGTCATACGACGAAGACGGCAAGGGAAGCGTGCTCGCCATCAATGCCGACCCCTACGGCATCCCCGTTACCTACACGGGCTATGCCCTACTATTCATCTCACTCATCTGGATGCTCATTGACCCCAAGGGTGGTTATCGCAAACTACTGCGAAGCCCTTTGCTCAAAAAGGGAGCTATGATGACTGCACTGATATTGACTCTGGGCTTCCCACAGAGCCTAAAGGCTGAGAGTACGATTGAGAACCTCCAGAACGCCGTTCTCCCCAAGGAGACCGCTGAGAAATTTGGAGAACTCAACATCCTCTACAACGACCGTATCTGTCCTGTGCAGACTTATGCCCTCGACTTCTGCAAGAAAATCTATGGTTCTCGCAGCTACAAGGGGCTTACTGCCGAACAAGTACTGACGGGTTGGATTTTCTACGGCGACGTATGGGGCAGCGAGCCTTTCATCAAGGTGAAGGGCGGAGAGCTGAAGTCTACCATGTCACTGCCCGACTACTGCAGCGTGAACCAGTTTTTCAACCGCGACATGGGCGGCTACATCATCGGACAATACGTACAGGAATACTACAATGGCGCACAGGACAAGTTTCACCAACAAGCCGCCGACATCGACGGAAAGATACAGCTCATCATGGACTTGCGCCGCGGTGTGTCGCTCAAGGTGTTGCCCTACACTTTTCCCAAGAGCGTACGAGCTAGCAAGCTGAATCCTTTCATCAAGGCAGGCACCACCACTTGGTTTTCGCCTACCGACAAGTTGCCACATGCAGTGGAGAAGCAGCATGCTCTCTACATCACCAACGTGTTCAGTCTGGTCTATAGCGACGTGAAGGCTGGTAACATGAGCCGCGTTAACGAGTTCTTCGTCAAGATGAAGAAATACCAAGAGGTGAGTGCCGGCAACTCGTTGCCCTCCAAGACACAATATAAGGCTGAGCGCATCAACAACGCCTTCCCCTTCGCCACCATCCTCTTCATGGTAAACCTTACACTGGGCTTCATCGCCCTCTTCTATACCATCTACCGCATGACGAAGAAGAAATCAGCAAAGGCACTTGACATCGCCCTCCCTATCCTCTTGAGCTTGTCGTTCGTAGCATTGACATTCGGTTTGACATTGAGATGGATTATCAGCGGCAACGTACCGCTTTCCAACGGATATGAGAGTATGCTCAGCGTAGCCTGGATTGTGATGCTCATCAGCATCGTGATGCAGTTCCGCATCCGCATCGTGATGGTATTCGGTTTCTTGCTCTCTGGCTTCTTCCTCCTCGTGAGCCACATCAACCAGATGGATCCAGCCATCGGACAGATGATGCCAGTATTGAACAGTCCACTGCTCAGCATCCACGTGAGCATCATCATGATGAGCTACGCCCTACTCTCGCTCACCTTCATCTGTGGCATCATGGGCATCTGCATGCGCTCTCATGGCGAGGAGCTGCAGGCACTGAGCCGCGTGTTCCTATACCCAGCCCTTGCCACCATGGGCTTCGGCATCTTCATCGGTGCCATTTGGGCCAACGTGAGTTGGGGAAACTACTGGAGTTGGGACAGCAAGGAGACATGGGCGCTCATCACCTTCATGATATACGCCGTGGTGGTGCATACGCAGAGTCTACCCGTCTTCCACAAGCCTCTCGCCTACCACATCTACGTAGCCCTCGCCTTCCTGAGCATCGTAATGACCTACTTCGGCGTAAACTACTTTTTGACTGGAATGCACTCATACGCTTAGACATGGATCAACAAAACTTCAAGGAAATATTCGACAAATACTATCAGAAGCTATGTCTTCACGCCTACACCTTTGTAAATGACGAGGAAACGGCCAAAGACTTAGTGAATGATGTATTTGTCTCGTTCCTGGAGCATTACAACCGTTTTATGGAGGATGAAGACATGCCCAAAGACAAAGGTTCCATCCTCTACAAGATGACGAGAAACAACTGCCTCAATTACCTAAGGCGACAAAAAATAAAGGACAAATACGCCGAATACATCAACTTCACCTATAGCGAAGACGACCCTAACATCTATGCCAACTATGAAGAAACCTTGAAACAAGCCAAGCTTCTCTTGGAATCACTCTCGCCGCAAGCCAGAAGAGTGGTGGAATTGTGTTTCGTAGAAGGAAAATCCTACAAGGAAACGGCCGACATCATGGGTATTAGCGTCAACACAGTGAGAAACCACATAGTAGCCTCTCTCAAGAAAATGAGAGAAAAATCAAAAAAAATCAATCTTTTACTAGTCCATTTCCCCTTCTTGTTTGTTGTATAGATAAAATAACAAACAAGAAAGCATGTCGCATACACAACAAGAATCATACGAAAAACGTTTGGAAAAGGCGATTTTCTTCGCTTCCCATCCAGAGAGTTTGCTCTCTGAAGAAGCCCAAGCATGGCTAGAAGATGACTCTAACCAGCAGCTCTACTTGCAAGTGTTGGCCATCAAAGAGCAAGCCACCACGAAGGAGAAGTCAGGGGCATTTGATACGAAAGAAGCCTGGTCTGCCTTTTGTAAAACTCATTCCTCTCTCCTTTCACAGGAAGAGAGGTGGGCGCATACAGGCAAGAAATCCGCTAGACTATACCACCTTTTCGGCAATTGGCGAAAGGCGATTGTCGCAGCAGCTATTTCAGTCCCTATCATCCTCTTGGCAAGCATCGTTCCTATCTATCACTTCACCCACAAAGAAGAACCAAACGACAACGCCAACACACAGAACCAAACGTTCTCACAACACACAACCTCCCCTACTCATCAAGCAGAAACCACAGACAGCTTGGCTACAGAACAGGAGGGCAATATCGAAGAAAGTTGGACGAACGACTACTTCCATTTTGAGAACGAACCGCTGGAAAATATCATCAAAGAGATAGCCGACTGGTATCAGTTGGATGTGGTGTTCGAGAACGAGCAAGCACGTCATCTCCATTTCACTTTCTGGGCATCCAAAAAAGAGTCGGTCAGCAAGACTATAGACATGCTCAACGAGATGGGGGAAGTGAAGTTCACCATCAAAGGCAAACAAGTGATCATTCAATAAAAAACATAGCAACATGAAAAAGAGAGTAATTACAGGAATGCGCCTATTTGCGATAGGCACTATGTTCGCCCTGCCTTCCCTTGTCATGGCCCAGAAGAATGTAAGCGTCGCATTCCGCGGCGAGACATTGGCTGATGCCATCAAGATTATCGGCAGCATGAGCGACACAAAAATCAACTATAGCCTTGACGACACCAAGGGCTATACCGTAACTACAACACTAACACAAGCCAACGTAGAACAAGCTCTTCAAAAAATACTTGACGGAAAGCCATTCTCCATCAAGAAGCATGGAGAGTTTTATGTCATTTCAAAATCAGAGACCCACCAGAACAAGAAAAACAACGAGCGAACCATATCGGGCCGCATCACAGACCAAAACGGCGAACCACTTTATGGTGTAAGCGTCCTCGTAGAGGGGACATCCAATGGAACCATCACGGACATACAAGGCAAATACAGCCTCAAGATAAACGCAGGCGACAAAGCATTGAAAATATCCTATGTGGGCATGAAAAGCCGAAACATCGCATTGGGAAAGGGAAACACATACAACATTGCATTGCAGGAAGACCGAAACATACTCAAAGATGTGGTAGTGACAGGCTATCAGACCCTTTCCAAGGAACGGGCCACAGGGTCTTTCGGACTCATGAACGAAAAGGACATAGAGAATCGCCATGTCAGCAATTTATCCAATGTGCTCGACGGCATGATAACCGGTGTGCAAGGTTCCTCCGACGGGAGAGGTGGCAAGCAATACACCATCCGTGGCAAAGGTACGATGTACGGGAATGGCAAGCCTCTTGTTGTTGTTGACGGTTTTCCCATCACCGACATTGCCAACGGCACCAGTTCTGAGTTGGATGCCTTCCAGAAGATCAACCCCAACGACGTAGAGAGTATTACTGTATTGAAGGATGCAGCTGCAGCCTCCATCTGGGGTGCCCGTTCTGCCAATGGCGTCATCGTCATCACTACCAAAAAAGGCAAGAAAAACGAGAAACTCAATGTAGACGTAAGCATGCAGACTGCCATCTCGCAAAAATTCAAGGTGAGCCAAATCACCAACAGGGCTTCTTCGGCAGAGCAGATAGACTATGAACGAAAGGCGTTTGAGCATAATTGGAACAATGGTGAATTCACAGGTTCCAGCAATGAGCTCCTCTCGCCTATCACACAGTCGCAAATGCTGCTCTACCAAGGCTTACGCTTTGGCAGTATCTCGGAAGAAGAGATGAACGCAGGATTGACACGACTAAGCTTGCAGGACAACAGTGAGCAAATCAAAAAATACTTGCTCAAAAGTCCAATCATCACCCAAGCCAACGCCTCTGTTTCCGTAGGCAGCGAGAAGTCGAACACTTACGCTTCTGTCATGTTTCAAAACAGCACAGGGGGACTATACGGCGAGAACACTAACTCCTACTTTGTGAACTTTGGCAACGACTTCAAGTTCAACAGCCATATTAGCATGAACATCGGAGCCAACTTCCAACACGTCAATGATCACCAGGCTGCATTCTCCGTTTCAGACATCGCCAATCTCTCCCCCTACGAGATGCTACTTGACGAGAACGGGAATTATGCAAGCCAGGTACAGAAATACAATAGTTACGTACTGGACACTTATTTTCCACTAGATCAATTCACCTACAGCGACCTCAGCTACAACTTGCTCCGCGAGGCACGCAACACGAAGGCCGTACAGAAGAGCATTCTCTTCAGGGGGCACATCGGACTGGACGCTATGATCATCAATGGGTTGCATTTCCGCAGCAAGTTTCAGTATGAGCGCAACAGCTACGACTACAGCAAGCTTAATGGAATAGAGACATTCTACGTGCGCGACATGGTAGATTACTACACGCCTTACGACTCATATAGTGGCATTGCAGGAACATCCGCCATACCCAATGGAGCCATTCTGATGACCCGCTCTGGGGTGACCACCTCCACCATTTTCCGCAACGATTTCTCCTACGACCACACCTTCGGCGACAGACATTCTGTTACAACCATCATTGGTAACGAGGTGCAGAACATCAAGACCACCTCACAGACGAACCCATACATTTACGGCTACAATGAGAGGACAGAGAGTACTACCACCCTAACTTCCAGCAAAGGGACAAGCATCGAGGGTTGGGAAGTAAGCATTCCGGGAACGAAATTCACACGGAGTTGGAACAACAACCGATATGTGTCTTTCTATGGCAATGCCGCATACACACTCGACGACAAATACACCGTAAGCCTGAGTGCCAGAAGCGATGCCTCCAACATGATTACCAGCGAAGCCAAATACCGCTGGTCTCCATTCTGGTCAATCGGCGGTCTATGGAACCTCGGCAAGGAAGACTTCATGAAAGACATCAACTGGATGAATCGCCTCGCCTTGAGAATGACTTATGGAAAGAACGGAAACTCTTGCCCACAGTCGTCGGCCAAGACGACACTGAACATGAACCACTCGCAGGTGGACGATAGTACAGGCAAGGACTATGCAGAGATTATCGATTATGGCAACCCAACACTCCGCTGGGAGAAAACCACCACAACCAACATCGGGCTCGACTTCAACCTGTTTGGGAACCGCATATCCGGCTCCATCGACTATTACAACAAGCAAGGCGACGATATCCTCGGCAACGTGAACATCTCTGGAGTAAACGGAACCACCAAAGTGGTTTTCAACAATGCCAAAATGATAAACCGCGGTATGGAGTTTTCACTCAACGGAAACACAGATATCGCCAACACGGGCATCAACGTAGCTCTAGGAATCAACTACTCCTATAATTATAATAAGGTGAGCAAACTGGAGAACGAGCTGACAACCGTCACCGACGTACTCTATGCATCATACGTAGAAGGAAGTCCGCTCTACCCCATCTATGCCTTCGAGTACCTGGGAATGGAAGACGGCGTACCATACATATCTGACGGAGAAGGAGGCAAAGTGGCGCTCGACGACTATACCCTCTTGTATGGCACCAACACCAAAGCTCTGAAATATATGGGGACCACCCTCTCTCCGCACACTCTGGGAGTAAGCTTGGCCATCAGTTGGCACACCCTCAGCCTACAGGCTATCATGAACGGACGCTTCGGAGGCAAGTTCCGCCTGCCAACGTTCGACTACGCTCCAATCAGCAACTACAGCAAGACTATGGTTTCCGCCCAATATGCAGAGGTAATGAGGGGCGACAACACCTTACCGTCACTCCCCACAAGTCTCGAAGACTATTATGGGTATTCCATGTGGAGCAGCTATACTCCCTATCTCGACAGTAGAGTGGCCAGTTCATCCTACCTATACATGCAAGAAGTGACACTCAACTATGACCTTCCGAGAGTAACCTTACAGCCATTGGGCATCAACAATGCATCGGCCTTCATCAAGGCAGAGAACTTAGGGTTGCTATGGACTGCCAACAAGCAAGGGTATCATCCAGAATTCTTGCCAGGCAGCATCAAGCCCACCCTCACCCTATCCTTTGGTATCAAAGTAAACATATAAAGATTATACCATTATGAAAAAGAATTTCAAAAAGATAGCCCATATCGTATTGACGATTGCCTGCTCATTTGTAGCGTCCTCGTGCAATGATTTTCTCTCGGGAAATCCCAACCGTGGAGAGAATGAGCCACTGGAAACCAAGCAACAGGTAGAAGCCCTCTTCAACAATAGCCAATATTTTCAGCACATCGCCCTCGGTATCATCTTCTCATCAGACGATTTCGAGATGAGCACAGAACAATACAGCTATGCTCCTTACAATTTCGATGCCGACATACTCCCATTCTATACTTGGGGAACTACCGATCTCATCAACTCGGGAAGTGACGAAGTATGGAACAATGAATTCAACAAGGTATTTGCAGCCAACATGGTCATCAATAACATCAACAATGTGGAAGATGCCACGGAATCTGAACGCACCAACTTCTTGGCGCAAGCCCATATGATGCGAGCCGTTGCCTACTGGGAGCTGGTCAACCTCTACTGCCTACCATACGCAGAAGAAAATCTCAACACTTTGGGATTGCCTATAAAAAATACGACAAGCTACGAGGAAAATCTAGAAAGAGCAACACTCAAAGACACCTATCAACAAATAGAGGATGACCTGAACGAGGCTGAAAAAACGAGCAATACCGACATCGATAAGAGATGGCTCGTCTCGCGCCCTTCCGTCGCTGCCATGAAGGCACGCCTCTATCTTGCACAAGGCAAGTACCAGATGGCGAAAGAACAAGCAGAAATTGCACTCAACAGCAAGAAAGCCTCACTACAAGACTACAATGAATTAGGGCAATACTCTTCCTACGTCTATGACACGTCGGGCAACGAACGAGAGGTGCAATATTCTGGCTTGATGGGCATGAGTGCTTTGGAATATACAGATTACCAAGAATTGCTCTATAGTGGTGTTTACAAGCTCTATACCAGCATGCGCATATTACCCTCTGAGAGTTTGATGGCACTCTATGACCCAGAAAACGACTTGCGCTACAAACAATTTTTTGCCAAAGGCGGTGCCCTAGAATATGGACTGGAAGGATTTGGTGACGACATGATATATCGCAAGTTCTTCGACGCAAACACCTATTACGACATCTTGCCAGAAGGTCCTACCATCGGAGAAATGATCTTGGTGAAGGGTGAGGCTTCATGCAGACTGGGAGAGTGGCAGGATGCTTTGCAAACAATCAACCAATTGCGCGAGAAGCGCTTTGCCACAGGAAGCGACTATCAACTGACTGCAAACTCGCAAGAGGAAGCCCTTAAGGCCATTCTCGACGAGCGACACAGGGAATTGCCGTTCACCATGCGCTGGTTCGACATACGCCGCTTTGCATACAACGAAACAGTCTCGGACGACATAGTGCCAAGCCGCTTGTTCTACAACGTTGAAAACAAGCAAGCCGACTTCGAACACACGCGGGAATATACATTGCCCGGCAAGTCTAAACGTTATGCCCAACCACTGCCCCAGACTGAAATCAACAGAAGTCACGGACAGTTGCAGCAAAACGAATACTAATATTTTTTTGCAAGAAAAACTGATATGAACAAGCGTAGAATATACATCATTCTCTCTGAATGCTTGATGCTCCTGCCCACCTTACCGTGGGGAGGCATCAAGCTTCTAGCACAAAATGGCATAGTAACTACCCAAGGCATCCACATCCAATTGAAAGGGTGCTCAGGAAAACAAGTTTTCGTAGAACAGTTTGCCATATCCCCTGCACCTGCAGAGACGAATCAAGGCTACAAAAAATACAAGGTAGTTTGTGGAGCAGATGGCAATTTTCATCTGAGCCTTCCTTCTGATACACTCTATCGCTTGATGGTTTACCCTCAAGAAGCGATGGAAACATCAAATGGCATAGAGAGCGTGAACCAAGAGCGCACTATTGAAGTGTTCGGAAATGCCCAAACAAGTTTGGAAGTGAAAGCACGTAATGAAAAGGACTGCATAACATATACTTGTTCTTCCAAGGAAGAAATAAACCAAGCGTGCGCTTCCTTCAAGTCTGAAGACCGCAAGGAACTGGCGCAAGGCATACAACAAGCACTCAACGCAAGAGACTACAACAGAATCAACGCTCTATACGACAGACGCACTACACACAAGGATAACTTTCGAAAAAATCACCCTGAGAGTAACTTTTCCGCCTATCTCCTGACAGAAGTGGACGACTCGACCTTTCTTGCAGATTTACCCCTGCTTACCAATCTGGCAAGAAACGGATGCATGAAACCTGCCCTGGATGCACGAAAGCAAAAGCTCGACTACCTAGCGCAAATAAACGCGCAAGCCTCCAATTTGCAAAAAGAAAAGCAAAAGGCTCAAGATTTCACCATGCCAACAATTGATGGGAAAACGATTTCTCTAAAAGACTACAAAGGAAAGAAATACGTCATCCTTGACTTCTGGGGTTCATGGTGTGTATGGTGCATCAAAGGCATGCCTCACATGAAAGCTTTCTACGAAGGACACCAAGACAAAATGGAACTGATTGGCGTAAACTGTGCCGACAAGCCCAACTTATGCAAGGCTTCGATCACTAAAAACGGAATGACTTGGCCCCAAGTGGTCAACCTGGAAGACCAAGACCTAGTCCTTGCTTTCGGCGTTAGAACATACCCTACAAAAGTTATCATAACTCCCGATGGATATGTAGAATCCATCTATGAAGGAGAAAATGAAGACTTTTACAATCACCTGGAAGAACTTTTGAAATAAAAAAAGGGAATTTTCAAAAAAGCCGCTCCCCAAAATCGGGAAGCGGCTTTTTTATGTATGATTGAAAGAAGAAAAGCAAGAGAATTCTTCACTCTTCGTTCTTCACTCTTCACTTTATTTAGCGTAAGCTACACTGCGAGTCTCACGAATCACGGTAATCTTTACCTGACCAGGATAAGTCATCTCGTTCTGAATCTTGGTAGCGATCTCATCGGAGAGCTTGATACTCTGATCGTCGTTCATCTTGTCGGCCCCCACGATGACACGAAGCTCGCGACCAGCCTGGATGGCATAGGTCTTGGTTACGCCAGGATAGCTCATGGCAATGGCCTCAAGGTCATTCAAGCGCTTGATGTAAGCCTCCACAATCTCACGGCGAGCACCAGGACGGGCACCAGAGATAGCATCGCAAACCTGTACGATAGGAGCCAACAAAGTATTCATCTCCATTTCGTCGTGGTGAGCACCGATAGCATTGCAGATGTCTGGCTTCTCCTTGTACTTCTCGGCTATCTTGGCACCATAAAGTGCGTGTGGCAACTCGCTCTCCTCATCAGGCACCTTACCAATATCATGCAAGAGTCCGGCACGCTTAGCCTTCTTTGGATTCAAGCCCAACTCCGAAGCCATCACAGCACAGAGATTGGCAGTTTCGCGAGCGTGCTGCAAAAGGTTCTGTCCGTATGAAGAACGATACTTCATCTTACCGATGATGCGAATCAACTCTGGGTGCAAGCCATGGATACCCAAGTCGATGGCTGTACGCTTACCAGTCTCGATAATCTCGTTGTCGAGCTGTTTCTTCACCTTGGCTACCACTTCCTCGATACGAGCAGGGTGGATACGACCATCGGCTACCAACTGATGGAGAGCCAAGCGGCAAATCTCACGGCGCACAGGGTCGAAGGCAGAAATAACGATAGCCTCAGGCGTATCATCCACCACGATTTCCACACCAGTGGCAGCCTCAAGGGCACGGATATTACGACCTTCACGACCGATGATACGTCCTTTTACCTCATCATTGTCGATATGGAACACGCTGACAGAATTCTCGATGGCAGTCTCAGTAGCTACACGCTGAATCGTCTGTATGACTATCTTCTTGGCCTGCTGATTGGCATTGAGCTTGGCATCATCCATAATCTCATTGATGTAGCTGGCAGCATCGAGCTTAGCTTGGTCTTTTAGGCTTTCTACAAGTCGGTTTTTAGCCTCTTCTGCACTCAGACCAGAGAGCTCTTCGAGCTTAGCCTGCTCCTGCTTCTGCATCTTTTCGAGTTCTTGCTGCTTTACTCCCAAGAGTTTCTTCTCATTATCAAGACGTTGCTGGTTCTGTTCCACCTCTTGTTTGCGGCGTCCGAGTTCTTCCTGACGCTGGTTGAGCGAAATCTCACGTTGCTTAAGTTTGTTCTCGTTCTGCTGGATTCGAGAATTGCGCTGTTGCACCTCTTTTTCCAGTTCAGCCTTCTTGTTAAGGAACTTCTCCTTCACTTCGAGCAGTTTTTTCTCCTTCACTACCTCTGCCTCCTTGTTGGCAGCATCTATCATTTCATTATATTTTCCCTTTATTACATAGCGGAAAATGAAATACCCTGCTGCGCCTCCCACAACGAGAGCCACGAGGGCTGCTATAATTGTTAGTATCATTATAATATAATATGTATTAAAAAAATATTCTTATTTCAAAGCGTCTTCGATTTCGGATGTGAGCTTCTCAAGAATATCATTATAAGGTGCTGTATCATTTCGTCCTGCCTCCTTATGGTATCTCAAGGCAACGTCGATAAGCGCCATATAGAGGATTTCCTTGTCGCTCTTGCGTCCCTTGAAGATTTTGGAATACGAGTTGACGATATCGTCAATCAGCTTGGCCGACTTACGATAGTACTCCTCGTCTTCTCTAGGTATTCTCACCGAAAGATCGGTGTCATAGACGTGTAACCTTATCTGTAATTTGTCTTGTTCTTGCTCTGCCATCACTCCGAGTTTTATTGCTTATCAGTCAGTAGCGTTATGCACTTGTTGACATCCCTGATGAGCTTGGCGATACGTTTCTGCGTAGACTCCATGTCTGAGTCGGAGATAGTCATCATCTTGGCCATCTTGAGGCTGTCATAGTCATGCTGTGCCTGAGTCAACTGGTCTTCCAGTAGCTTGATTTTGGCATCGCGCTCGTCCACCATGGCATAAAGCTCACTATTCTCCTGTTTGATCTCATCAAACTTGAGAATCATCTGCCTTACTCGTGTGGCAAACGTATTGATGATTTTCTCGTTAGCACTCATGACTTTTTGTTTTTGGCTACAAATTTAAGAGAATAATTTGAAAAAAACAAATATTCTCACAAGTTTTTTACTTTTTGGGCAGGATATATGTTACTTGCCCATCTTTTGCTTTGCCTTTTCCACATCATCGTCGGATGGACGTGGCTCTTTCTTGGCAAGCATCAGTACTTGGAAAGCAAAGTCGGTCACCCACTGCTGGCTGAAGTTGAGGCGCTTATCGAGTTGGCGCAGGGTCACTACGGTCTTCAATACGCTTGCATCGCTGAAGTCATTCTTGTTGAATATGTCATCCACTACCTTGGCTGTCAACTTATACAACGATTTCTTCATGAAGCTAGGCAAGCGCAGCTTGAATTTCATCAGGTTGCCCATCAGCATCATCAAGTCTTGCGAGAAATTCTGGAACTGGATGAGGTAAACATTCACATCTTGCAATTTCTGGCAGTTCTTGCGAATACTGGAGTCGATTTCCTTGAAGAATGTATCGTTCGTGCCATAGATGTTGCTCATCATCTTTTTCACTTGGGCTTTCTCGCCTATACCGAGACGATTGTTAACGGTAGGTACATGGAGGGTAGCCTTGAAGACACGAAGGTCCGGAAGCATCGCTAGGTTGGTAATACCCAACTGTGAAGCCAAAGCGGCCTGGAAATATACACGCACAAGCGTCATGTAGTCTTCCATACCACCCACTTTTTTATCATCGCTCTTGCGACTGAATAGTTTTGAAAATATTCCCATTCCTTATAATTTTATTTTTCTATAATGTTCTGAAAAGTTTTGCAAAAATACAACAAAAATACAAAATACCCAAATCGAATGATTATTTTTTCGCAGAAAACATATTTTTTATCGCAAAAAACAACTTTTTATGCATTTAAATTTCCAACTTACAATTATTTTTATTAACTTTGCCCCGATTTAATGACAACTCAAGCGGTATGAATCTATCAAACTCGAAAAGTATTTTGGCAACATGAACAACAACTACAAAGGAAATAAAATGATTAGGCAGTCGGTCGTCGTAGCCGACTTTGTTATCCTTAACTTGATATTGGTAGCAATATATGCCTCCAACTTGGATATTATGCCTGCGTATTTTGAAAATGCCACGAAAATTACAGTTCTCGTGGCGAATATTGCATTGTGCATTGGCGAATACTTTCATTGCACCATTATACATGTAAGAAGAGTGGGATTTCAACAAGTATTGAAACGCACGCTTTATTTGGCAGCTACCACCACATTCATTTTCTTCTTGTTGCTTCGCATCCTCGGCGATGGCGGCAACTTTTTCTTATTCAGCTTTATTTTCGGCATCGTCTTTTACGTAGCTTTGGCTATCTCCAGATTTTGTGAGTTGAGTTTGCTGATGTATTTCCGTGCAAAGGGACGCAATGTTCGCACAGCCCTATTTGTAGGTAACGACCCTGCCATTTTGGAAATGTACTACACGATGACAGAAGACCCTTCCATAGGTTATCACGTAACAGGCTACTATGCAGACGAGGAAATCCAGAACGCCCCCAAGGAGTTGGTACGCCTGGGGAGCATGGCGATGCTCAACTCCATCATAGACAATTCGATCAACAAGACTGTCAACGGAAGCCCTATTCACATCGATGAGATTTTCTGCAGCCTCTCGCATAAAGCTTCCGACGAGATCATCAAGATTATGCAGTTCTGCGACAAGAACGTAATCCACTTCTATTACCTCCCAAGACTATTTGGCGAATATAAACTGCATTTGGATGCCCAGACGTTCATGGGCAAGACTGTATACTCCAACCATATAGAACCATTAGACTCTGCATCAAACAGAGCATTGAAGAGAGGTTTCGATATATTGGTAAGCGGCATCATCAGCCTCTGCATATTGCCCTTCTTGCCCATCATCGCTATCATTATCAAGACGCAAAGTCCTGGTCCCCTCTTCTTCAGACAGGCTAGGACAGGACTCAACGGCAACACCTTCGAGTGCCTCAAGTTCCGATCCATGCATGTCAACAAAGACGCAGACAAGGCACAGGCTACCAAGGACGACCCACGCAAATTTGCCTTTGGCAACTTCATGCGCAAAACCAACATAGATGAGTTTCCACAGTTCTTCAACGTACTGAAAGGCGACATGAGCATCGTAGGCCCTCGTCCTCACATGCTCCATCATACCGAAGTCTACGGTTCGCTCATCAACAAATATATGGTTCGCCACTTTGCCAAGCCAGGCATCACAGGATGGGCACAGGTAACAGGCTACCGAGGCGAGACCAAGGAGCTTTGGCAGATGGAGGAGCGTATCAGGAGAGACATCTGGTACATCGAGAACTGGACATTCTGGCTCGACATCAAGATAATCTTCATGACAGCCAAGAGCATCATCTTCCCCGACAAGAACGCATACTAACTAACGCTTATATTAATAAATAAGTACACGTAAATAATAAAACATATATCTAAAACGAGAAAAGGTATGAAAGGAATAGTTTTAGCTGGCGGTTCGGGCACACGCCTCTACCCCATCACCAAGGGCATCAGCAAGCAGCTGATACCGATATTCGACAAGCCGATGATATACTACCCTATCTCTGCGCTGATGCTGGCAGGCATCCGGGAGATACTCATCATCTCCACCCCCTTCGACTTGCCAGGATTCAAGCGATTGCTAGGTGACGGTAGTGAGCTGGGCGTACATTTCGAGTATGCTGAGCAACCTTCGCCAGACGGATTGGCACAGGCATTCATCATCGGTGAGAAATTTATCGGCGATGACAACGTATGCCTCGTTTTAGGCGATAACATTTTCTACGGTGCAGGATTCACAGGACTCCTCAAGGAGAGTGTCAAAGCGGCCGACGCAGGTATCGCCAGTGTTTTCGGATACTATGTAAATGACCCTGAGAGATATGGTGTGGCTGAATTTGACAGCGAGGGTAACTGCCTCAGCATCGAGGAAAAGCCTATGCATCCCAAGAGCAACTATGCTGTAGTGGGACTCTACTTCTACCCCAATAGCGTAGTAGAGGTGGCCAAGCACATCAAACCGAGTGCCAGGGGCGAACTGGAAATCACCACCGTCAACCAGCATTACCTGGCAGAGAAAACACTCAAGGTAAGAACCCTACAACGCGGTTTTGCCTGGCTCGATACTGGTACACACGACAGTCTGTCGGAAGCCAGCACCTTTATCGAGGTCATCGAGAAGAGACAGGGTCTGAAGGTAGCATGTCTCGAAGAGATTGCATTCAAGCAGGGATGGATCAGCAAGGAAAGATTAATCAAGCTAGCAGAACCCATGATGAAGAACGAATACGGCAAGTATCTGATGGAGCTGGCAAACAATTAGAAATAAAAGGCTATCATTGACGAAACAGTAATATATAATAAGGTGTAAATCCAAAAAGACAAGACATGGAAGAAAACAAGAACTTGGAATTAAACAGCGTACAGGAGCCGGAAGAAAAGTCATCCATTGACTTCCAGCTGATATACACGACGTTGATTCTTAATTGGAAGTGGTTCCTACTATCGATCATCGTATGTTTGGGACTCGGATACCTCTACTTGAAATATGCTACTCCAGCATATCAATCTACGACCAAGGTACTCATCAAGGACGATGACCAAAGCAAGCGTCGTGGAATGGGAAGCAGTATGATTCAGAGTGCTGCCAACCTGGGATTCATGACCAACTCGAATGGTATCGACAACGAGATAGAGATACTCTCTTCTCACGACCTGGCCCAGCAGACCGTATACGACATGAAGGCGTATACCAACTACTATAAGAAAGGTACATTCAAGTCTCGACTCATATACAAGGAGCAGCCTATCAACGCTGACGTCGACCTGAAGCACCTCAAAAAGCTGAATGCGCCTATCAAGCTCACTATCGAGAAGACAGGCAGTAGCTATCAGGTAACAGGACAGTACTATATCCCTATAGACGCCTTCAGTGTGGAGAAGGAACCTGCAGAGATCAACAAGACCATCAGCAGCTTGCCAGCTACCATCAATACCCGTGTGGGTGCCATCCTCCTGACAGCCAACAAAGGTTACAAGATGAAGGACGGCGATGTGCTCAAGGTAGTCATCGTATCACCGGAAATGGCAGCCAACAAGTATGTAAAGGGATTGACTGTGAGCCAGACTTCCAAGACCACAACCATCGCGGAGTTGGTACTCAACGATGAGAACCCACAGCGTAGCATCGACTACCTCAACTCCCTCATCAAGGTGTACAACCGACAGGCTAACGAGGATAAGAACGAGATAGCTTATCGTACCGAGCAGTTTATCAACAACCGCTTGGAGAAGATTAATACCGAACTGGGCAATACGGAAGGCAAACTCGAAAGCTACAAGAAGCGCAACAGGGTAGTAGAGTTGAAGATCAACGCCACAGCTTCGGTAGCCAACGCAGATGAATTCTCTCAGAAGCTGAACGAGGCAAACACACAGGTACAGTTACTCAATGAGCTGAGCAAGTACATGAACGAGCCTGGCAATAAGTACCAGCCTATCCCATCCAATGTAGGCTTGACAGATGAAAGTTCTACCTCACTCATCAACGCATACAACAATATCGCCCTGGAGCGCAACAAACTCTTGCATACCGCAAGCGAGAATTCGCCTACGGTAACTCCATTGACAGCTCAGTTGGACGACTTGACCACTTCCATCAAGCGTGCCATGCGCCAGGCTAAGATAGGACAGGAAATCCAGCGCAACAGCATTGCCAAGCAGGCTGAGATGTACGCCGGACAGATAGGCAGTTCACCAGAGCAAGAGCGTGTATTGACACAGATTGGTCGCCAGCAGGAAGTAAAATCGGGCTTGTATCTGATGCTTCTCGAAAAGCGCGAGGAGAACTCCATCTCCCTCGCAGCTACAGCCGACAAGGGCAAAGTAATCGATGCTCCTTCGTTCGTAGGCAAGGTAAGTCCTAAGGGTTCCATCATCATGCTCATCGCACTGGTACTCGGACTGGCTATCCCTGCAGGTATCCTCTTCTTGATAGAGTTCTTCAAGTACAAGATAGAGGGTCACGAAGACGTAATGAAGTTGACCAACATTCCAGTCATTTCAGATATTCCAGTGGCTAGCGATGCAGCCAAGAAAGAAGGTAAGGCTGATATCGTAGTACACCAGAACGTGAACAACCTGATGGAAGAGATCTTCCGCGGCTTGCGTACCAACATCCAATTCATGCTGAAAGACAAGGAGAAGGTAATGATGTTTACCTCAAGCACCTCGGGTGAAGGTAAGACATTCGTTGCTTCCAATGTGGGTATCTCGCTCGCTTTGCTGGGCAAAAAGGTGGTCATGGTAGGTCTCGATATCCGCAAACCACGTTTGGCAGAGCTCTTCGAGATAGACAACCACCACACAGGTATCACCAACCTCATTGTACATGACCACAACTCTTGGGATGATATTCAGAAGCAAATCCTCCCTTCAGGTGTCAATAAGAATCTTGACTTGCTGATGGCAGGTCCTGTACCTCCAAACCCAGGAGAGTTGGTAACCCGTCCGAGCCTCGACGACGTCATCAACCAGCTCAAAGAGCATTACGACTACATCGTATTGGATACCGCTCCAGTCGGACTAGTAAATGATAGCTTACAGTTGGGTCGCCTCACTGATATATGCGTATTCGTTTGCCGCGCAGACTATACACCAAAGGCAAGTTTCGGCATGATCAATGGTTTGAATGCAGAGAAGAAGTTGCCTAACATGTGCCTGGTACTCAACGGCGTAGACCTCTCTAAGAAGAAGCACAGCTTCTACTATGGTGTAGGTAAGTACGGTAAGTATGGCAAGTATGGCAACTACGGAAGTTATGGCGGATACGGTAAGTACGGCAAATATGGCAAGTACGGAAGCTACGGACAGTATGGCAGCTATGGCAACTATAGCAACAGCCACTATGGAACCGCCAACGATACAAGTATCAAGAAATAATGATCAAGTAACACATTATGGCAACAATAGCAGTAGATTTTGATGGTACTATCGTGACACACGAGTACCCTAAGATAGGCACCGAACTACCATTCGCTACAGAGACCTTGAAGATGCTCATCAGAGACCACCACAAGCTAATACTCTGGAGCGTGCGCGAGGGCAAGCTACTCGACGAGGCTGTGGAATGGTGCAGTGAACGTGGTGTGGAGTTTTGGGCCATCAACAAGGATTATCCTGAAGAGAGCCTGGAGAACAACAACCACTTCTCGCGCAAACTTAAGGCAGACTGGTTTATCGATGACCGCGGTATCGGCGGTCTTCCCGACTGGGGAGAGATTTACCAGATTATCAGTCACAATACGAGCTACCGTCGCATCCTCAAGCGGAAATACGGTGAGCCACAGGAAGCTCCAAAGAAGAAACATTGGTGGAGCCGCAGCTAAAAGCTGCCTCCCCTACACTACCATATAAGCCTAGGGCAAATCAATGCCCTAGGCTTTTTTTGTCGCCCAGTGGGGCAGATACTTAGGGGAACTATAGAACATAAAGGAAGATAAGACATACAGGATAATACGACAGACAGGACAAGATACAAACACGGTGATGGCACTAACGGGATGATACGACCTGCAAGGAATTGTTATCTACATATACTTTCTTCTAACATTGCAGTCAAAAAGTATTTTCTCCTAGCATAATTTTATATTCAAAAGCTTTGAACTTGTATTCATAAGCTTTGAACATAAGTTCAAAGCTTATGAACTTACATTCAAAGCTTACGAACACAATTTCCAACTAGATATGATAACAAATAAAAGCAATAGAAAGCACAAATACTTCTAGAGATAGAAGTTAAAACAAGGCATAAGAGACAACAAAAAGGCGTGTCTAGAACACTAGACACGCCTTAGAAAAAGAGAATGATATCCTTCTAAAAATATCAAAATATCCTTTAGAAGAACAAGTAGCGGTTATCCACTACGTGTGCCTTCATATAAAGCTCGTTCATGAAGTTGCCAGCATACTGCATAGACTTCTGACGGCACTTCTGCTCCTGAGCCTTCTCGTCGAACTTAACGGGGCGATTTGACTTGTTAGTAACCTGGAAGAGATATACGCCAGCATTACCTTTTACTGCATGAGCAGAGAATGCACCCTTCTTGGTAGCTGAAACAGCACCTGAGAGGGCTGGCTCGCTAGCACCAGTAGCAGAGATAAACACAGGAGCAGCGAAAGTAATCTGGTCTACAGAAGATACCTTGGCACCCTTAGCCTTGGCAGCAGCGATGTTCTTTACACCAGCTACCTTAGCCTGAATCTGCTCAGCCTTCTTATCCTTGATAACCTCAGCCTTAACCATCTCCTTTACCTGAGGATCGGTCAAGTCGCGATAACCAATGCGATGAATCTTATCGAGTACTACTACGAGCAAGTGGTTGTTGTCGCCACACTCATACATCGGAGAAATCTCACCCTCCTTTGCCTCGAAGAGCCACTTAAGTGTCTCACGAGTTGAATGTATATTGGCTACATAGTGAGTAGCGGTAGTGACGTCCTTCAACTCCTGAACCTTATAACCGCTGGAAGCGGCATTCTTCAAGAGATCCTCAGACTTCTGGTTAGCACTTACAAAGCTAGAGAACTTATTGTAAACTGTACGATAAGTACCCTGAGAGAAGTCGATAGACTTTTTGATAACTGCAGCAGTATACTTGTCTACCATCGCCTTACGGTCGCAAACCTGAAGAACTACGTAGCCCTGACCGAGCTGAAGCTCTGTCAAAGAGTTGACAGCTGCTGTATTCAAAGTATTGATAAATGTCTTGTTGTCCTTATCCATCGTCTGAGCGAACTCATACTGACGAGTCGTCATCCACGCCTTCTCACCAGTCTGACCATATTTCTTGGCAATGGCCTCAAAGTCTGCACCACCAGAAATGGCACCGTGAATAGAGTCTGCCTTGGTCTTAGCCTCAGCTACGCTATTGGCAGCCACCTGAATCACACGATATTGTACAGAGTCTGGCAACTGCTGTTTAGCTACAAGTTTCACTACATTGAGTGTATTGTCGGCAGCATTCACCTTCACGGCTGAAGTAGCACCCACAGCCATGGAATCTATCTGAGAAGCGATGTCTGTAGGGAATGCGTCCTTACCAACAGGAATACCTAAGTAAGCTACTGTAGACGAAGACTTGCGAACCACCTCCGTAGGATCTGCAGCAGCCACGAGCTGATCGTGATAACCAGCAAACTCCTTATTGAGCGCAGCACGGTCGGCCTGAGAAGCCTCTACCTCTACATCTACATACTTGATGTCGCGGCTCTCAACAGGCTGTTTGAAACGAGCCTTCAACTCATCATACTTAGCCTTGAGGTCGCTCTCAGAAATCTGTACTTTATCGTCCTGAATATCAGAGTAAGGGAAAGCAGCCAACTGAATCTGGCTTTCCTCGTTCTCCTCCTTGAAAGACATCTTAGCCTCTACAGGGTTGGAGAGGAAGCAGTGTGCCAAGAGTGCTTGGTACTTCTGTGCCAAAGTCTGCTGGCGAAGCGTCTTCTCAATAAACGACCAATAGTTGTAAATCTTGGTGTACTGGTCCATCATTTGAGCGTTAGCAGATGGATTGGCCTTCTGAGCCTTGTAGTCTGCCAAGAACTTCTGAAGAGCAGAAGCATCGAAACGACCAGTCTGCTGATTAACGAAAGGAGTCTGCTGAAGCATGGGGCTAGTGCCAGTCTTCAGAATGTCTTGAAGTTCGGCATCAGTAACAGTCAAACCTAGTTTGCCAGCTTCCTCTGCGACGATGTGGTTTTGCACGTATGTATTCCATACCATGTCTTTCACCTGGTTCATCTGCTCCTCAGGAAGGTTGTCCTGTCCCTGCTGCATCTTAATCACTTCTGTGTACTCATCAACGAGCTTCTGGAATTCCTGCACGCTGATTTTCTCGCCATACACTTCTCCGATTTGCTGTCGCTCATTGTTCTGCGAAGATTCACACGAGCGGACAGCCTCTTCGGCAATGAAGGCGAAAAGACCGAAACTGATAATGCCTACCAGAATCACGCCCCTTTTTCTAATTTTTCCTAATGCTGCCATTACGTTTAAATTATTATTATTATTTTATTTTTCCTTTGTTGGATTAGCTACAAGTAGCCAATTGACTGCAAAAATACAAAGAAAATACGAGAAAAGGGAATTTTTCGCTATCTTTTTTGACTTATTGCACAAAAAATGCGAAAAATTCCCTTTTCCTTCTATCAACTACTTGACTATGTGGAGTTTCACCAGTTCTATTTTGCGTGATGTAGACTTGATAATCTTAAACTCGAAACGGTCGAACTTGATTACCTCGTTGAGTTTAGGAAAGCTCTGGTACTCATGGAGTATCAAACCTCCCAGGGTCATATATTCATCGCTCTCAGGCAGGTCGAGGTCGAACATATCGTTCACCTTGTCTATCTCTAGACGTGCCGACAAAAGATAATCACCATCCTCGGTCTGCTGGGCCACATACTTGGCTGCATCATGCTCATCTTCGATATCGCCAAAGATTTCCTCCACGATGTCTTCCAGACTCACCAGTCCACTGGTACCGCCAAACTCATCCACTACGACACCGAGCGACTTCTTCTGCTGCAAGAAAGTCTGCATCAATTTCTGAGCCTGCATCGTCTCTGGCACAAAGGTGATGGAGCGAATATGATCTTGCCACTTCGCAGGGTTATGGAAGAGTTCGGAACTGTGGATATAGCCCACGATATGGTCTATATCATCCTCATAGACGATAATCTTAGAATTTCCGCTCTCGATAAACTTCTGCCTAAGTTCTTCCAATGATGCATTTTTCTCCACCGCCTGAATCTCAGTACGAGGCACCATACAGTCTCTCACCTTGGTATCAGAGAAGTCCAAGGCGTTTTGGAATATTTTTACTTCGTCATTGATTTCATCTTCGTTGGTGGCATTATCGATACTGGACTGCACCAAATAATCGAGGTCTACCTTGGAAAATCCCTCGTCCACGCCATCAGCGTCCATCTTCATGCCCACGAGACGCAAGATGCACTTACTTATAAAAGTACTAAACTTGCTGACAGGCCATAAGACCACATAGCACAAAAAGGCAAAGGGACTGAAAATGGTGAGCAATCTATTCGGGTTCGACTTAAAGAGCGTCTTAGGCAAGAATTCACCCGTAAAGAGGACGATAAGGGTAGACAAAATAGTATCAGCAGGCACCGTAAAAGCAGCATCCATACCTGCGAATATCGTATTGTCGAAAAGACGAGCTATCAAGATGCCATAAACAACCAAGGCGATATTATTGCCAACGAGCATCGTGCTGACAAAGCCGTTAGGGTGATTGTAAAATAAAGAAAGCAGCCGCTGCGTAAGTCCGTTCTTATCCTTATCCATCTCCGCCAACATACGGTTGGAAGAGACGAAGGCGATCTCCATGCCGCTGAAGAAAGCAGAGAATACCATCGTGACAAGGATACTTACCAAGAGACTGATATCTACCTGTTCCATAATACTTTACTGTATTTTCGTTAGTGCATGATAGGGATGGTGGTGGCTCTCACTGGCGTTGCCTGCTGACGGACAGGCGCTACGCTCGTAGTATCGCCTGGGGCAGGAGCTGTCTGATTGTTGCCACCCGCGAAGTCACCCTTCTCAAAGCTACCTTTCGAATTGCTTACGTAATAACGCGTCATCTTCTCATCGCTTCTGAAATAAGTGCCCTGAAGGGTACGTTCGGGAGTGATGAGTTTACTAAACACATTGCTGGAAATCTCGTGGTTGTTCTCATCCCAAGTAAGTTGTTCGCTCGTAAAGCGCAAACCGTCCTTGGTGAGGATTCGCACACGCCCGTAAAGTTTCCATATCTTCTGTTGGTCAAAGTAATAAGCCGTATCGCACTGAATATAGCTGTTGATATGGAATTTCTCATCAAACTGTTCCAGCAACATACCCTTTTCGAATATCCAGCGAGAAGGATTTCGATTGGTATTGACCTCCCAACGCTCGGTCACGATACGATACTTGATGACGCCAGAGTCACTTATCAACGTATTGACGCCATAAGATGTCATCATTGCCACAGAGTCTTTGGCATGGATGGCAGGCGCAGTATGCTCAACTTGATCTTGGCAGGCAGCCAAGACCAAGGACATGATGATGCTGATAAATATAAAGTGTCTTGTCTTATACATTATTATATATATAGAAGAGTTTGGCAACTCTCGCCCTCGAAAGGTAAGAGACGACTACTGCATCTTCCATTTCTTAAACCAATCCTCGTTGAAGGTGAATCCGATGTTGATACGGAATGTATTCTCCTTGATAAGGTCTTTGGCTGTACCCTTTACCCACTGACCACTAATATTGAGTTGGGAGCGGTTGTTATAGGAATTGGTGATAGGAATACCGAAACCTGCACTCACAGAAAGTTCCTTAGGACCATCCACACCATTTACTTGATAATATGGTGTAGCATAGCTTACGCCTGCACGATAGTTTACACGCTTAAAGAAAGAGCGGCTACGCTCCCCATAACAGTATTGGGCACCGAAGTTTATCTTGTGGCGATCCTTGTACACACCGTCCTTGAGGATGTAATCTTGGTTCTCAAAGCTAGGATAGCCAAGACTTCCCCACTTCTGCAAAGTATAATCCAGTCCTACCTTCCACTGACCACCGTGATTCCACATCAAACCTGCCCCAAACATGTTAGGCAACTTAAGGCCACTCTTCAAAGAGATGGTGTCGGCAAACACTTGGCTGGTTTGGGAAGAAGTTGAAGAATTGACAACATCCGTACTTCCTATATTATGACCAGGAGTATAAGTAAGACCGAGTGTAACCCAGTCGTTTTTTGTAATCTGCTGAGTATATTGCACACCCAAATCCAGCTTATAGCTTGTAACATGCCCTGTGTAGGTGCGAGACAAAGTCTTCACATACGAGTCACTATAGTCATTGGAAACTGTGCGCGTAATATTTCCCCACAAATAAGAAATATTCGCACCGAATGAGAAGCCACTGAAAGGAGCCCATGCTGCACCCACATACGCCTGATGAATACCTCCCTCGCCCGAATACGTATTGGCGTAAGTGGCATCATACTTGTCTAGTTTCTCGCTTTCATTGGGGGTATAACTGTAGCTGTATCCTACATTGGTAAAAGGAATGATACCAAAACTCATACCCACATGCTTCAGCAGTCGGAAACCAGCCACAGCATACTCGAAATTGGAATTGTTGGCATTGATCTTGCGACGCTTGCCCTCCGAGGTCATTCCCTCGAAATTGGTTACCTGTCCAGATATACCTGCATCAAAGACAAAAGTCATGGAGTCGAGAGAAGCGTATGATGCAGGGTTAAGATAGTTCACTTGGTTATGCTCGTGAAAACCTAATCCAATGCCATTCATACCACGATTGAAACCCGAAGTTTGGTCTGACAATACGCCCAAACCATACTGGCTATATGGAGAATTAGTGCCGCTTTGGGCTTTTACAAAAAGAGCTGTACCCAACAAGAGGGTCGCTAAGAAAATCTTTCTCATTGATATGATAATTCAGTCAAAATTCTATTCAGAGTGCAAAAGTATTAAAAAAAATCTAGAAAAAAGAAGGATAATCCAAAATAATAAGGTATTTTTGCATCGTGAAACGTTTTAAGTATATTTTTAGAGTCATTTTAGCAGTAATTTTACTCTCTTTAACTACTGAAGTGACAGCACAGAACCAAGTGGACGGCAAATCATCCAACATCTCTGTGCAAAACGAACGCGCCAACGAGGAAGCCACGGCATGGCTAGACTCTGTTGACATTTCCCTCTTGACTTGCGGCCCAGGACAAGAGGTTTGGTCGTATTATGGACATTCCGCCCTACGCATACAAGACAAGGCACATGGTAGCGACGTAGCAGTCAACTGGGGCATGTTCAGCTTCAAGCAAGACTACTTCATCCTGCGATTCGTATTCGGACTCACCGACTATCAGATAGGCATCTACCCAATGGACATCTTCCTCGCAGAATATGCCGCTGAAGGAAGATGGGTGTATCAGCAAGTCATCCGCCTCTCCCGTAAAGAGAAGCTGAAGATACTACGTGCCATCGAGGAGAATGCCAAACCTGAGAACAAGACTTACAGGTACAATTTTTTCTATGACAACTGCACTACCCGAGCTAGGGAGATGATACTGGAGAACATCGGCAACAGCACCAACTTTGAGGATACAAAAGCCATGTCTACCTACCGTAAGGAAATCCACCTGCTGAACGCCAACCATCGCTGGGCACGCTTTGGCAACGACTTACTGTTAGGTTTCCTGGCAGACCAAGACATCAGTAAACGAGAATGGGAATTTCTGCCCGAAAACCTAAGCAAGGACTTCGCTGCAGAAGGAAGAACAGACTTCGTCAATTCGCCGACCGTTACCGACGGCGCCAGCTATGCTACACCCAGCAAAGATCTCGTTACGCTGGTAGATAGTTCGCACTACCTCATCCATCCTGAGTCAAGGGTAGAGACCATAGAAAGCATCATTACTCCACTTGTCGTATTTGGGGCGATAGCCATCCTCATCATCAGTCTCACTATCTGGGAAGCGTTCCGCAAGAAGAACTTTTGGTGGATAGACACGATCCTGCTCGTCATCACAGGCTTGCCTGGCCTGATACTTTTGGCAATGGTATTCTCCGAGCACCCTACCGTACAGGGAAACTTCCAAATACTAATACTCAACCCATTAAACCTGATCTTTGCCTGGAAGACGGCAAGAGTAATGAAAAAAGGCAAGTTGCCTCTTTATTACGAGGTTTGGGGAATACTGCTACTCCTGTCGCTCTTTACACAGATATGGCAGAGTTTTGCGGAAGGAATCGAAATTTTGGCATTGTCTTTGCTTGTCAGGTATGCAGTAAAGTCTACCCTACTAGACATAGGCGACAACAAGTTCGGACTTCAGAAGTTCGTGGTACATAAATTCATTATCAAAAAGAAAAGAAAGAAAATCAAGTTAGTAGATATTCACTAGCATCAAGAAAGTATGATGGTAAACAGATATATCACAGCCCTTCTCGTTGTCCTTGCGGCAACAGGCATGGAAGCGCAGACCTACCAGCAGGCACTGAGGTTTGCGCTCACGGATATATCCTACGATGAATTCATCCAGCAACCGGAGGCTAAGGCATTGGAGGACGACATCCTCTGCGCACTAAAAGCCATCAAGGCTGCATCAGAGGACGAAAGCATCGCAGAACAGCATCATGTACTCTCGGCTGCGCTTGCCGCCGAGACTTCTGACATTCTGACAGACCAGCATTCATATATTTGTTTTAATCCCCATATCGGGCACAAATACAGGGCATCGTATGGGAGTATTGTGATTCGAGGACCTGATTTTAGCATTTCTTGACGAAAGATTGCTGATTTACAGATATTTTTCGTACCTTTGCAAAAGATTTGCAGATTCTGCATTAACAACATTGCTTTCGCTTGCATAAGCAATGAGACAAACTCGAATAACAATAAAAAAATAAATATACAATGAACTTTAACAAAATTCTTCAGTCATTGTTTGGCAACAAGTCAACTCGCGATATGAAGTTGATTCAGCCTATCGTAGAGAAGATCAAGGCAGAGTATCCTAACATCCAGGCCTTGAGCAATGACGAACTTCGTGCAAAAACCAAGGAAATCCAGAAGTACGTACAGGAGTACGCCAAGGAGGAAAAAGCTAAGATAGCAGAACTCAAAGCTAAGATTGAGGATACTCCTATCGATGAGCGTGAGGGCATCTTCAACCAGATAGACAAGTTGGAGAAAGAAGCTCTCGACAAGTATGAGGTGGCACTCAACGAGGTATTGCCGCAGGTATTTGCTATCGTAAAGGATACAGCCCGCCGTTTTGCAGAAAACGAGGAAACCGTAGTAACAGCCACCGATTTCGACCGTGAGCTTGCTTCGGATCCAACCAAGGACTTTGTCACTATCGATGGCGACAAGGCTATCTACCATAACCACTGGACAGCAGGTGGCAACGACCTTAAATGGGAGATGATTCACTACGACGTACAGCTTTTCGGTGGAACGGTATTGCACCAAGGCAAGATTGCCGAGATGGCCACTGGTGAAGGTAAAACCCTCGTAGGAACCTGTCCTGTATTTCTGAACGCCTTGACGGGCAATGGTGTTCACGTCGTAACCGTGAACGACTACTTGGCTAAGCGTGACTCAGAGTGGATGGGCCCTCTCTACATGTTCCATGGTCTCTCTGTAGACTGCATCGACAAGCATCGTCCTAACTCAGACGACCGTCGCAAGGCTTACCAGGCAGACATCACATTTGGTACCAACAACGAGTTTGGTTTCGACTACTTGCGCGACAACATGGCCACCAGTCCAGCCGACCTCGTACAACGCCAGCACAACTACGCCATCGTCGATGAGGTAGACTCTGTGTTGATTGATGATGCTCGTACACCTCTTATCATCTCAGGTCCTATTCCTAAGGGTGATGACCAGATGTTTGAGCAGTATCAGCCATTGGTAGAGAAACTCTATGAGGTACAGCGCAAGCAAGCTACTGAATTGCTCGCTGAGGCAAAGCAGAAAATCAATGAGGGTACCAAGAACAAGAACCAGGAACTTACAGAAGAAGGTTTCCTCGCTCTCTATCGTTCGTATAAGGCTCTGCCTAAGAACAAGCCACTCATCAAGTATCTCTCCGAAGAGGGTATCAAGGCTGGTCTCTTGAAGACCGAGGAATACTATATGGCAAACAACAACCGCGAAATGCCTAAGGCGGTAGAGCCATTGTACTTCGTGGTAGACGAGAAACTGAACTCTGCCGACCTTACCGACAAGGGTACTGAGTGGTTGGCTAAGCAGGTAAATGACAAGGAATTATTCGTATTGCCTGATATTACCACAGAGCTCAGCGAACTGGAGGCTCGCACTGACATCTCCGACCAGGAGCGTCTCGACATCAAGGACGAGAAGTTGGCTCAATATGGTGTGCAGAGCGAGCGTGTACACACTTTGCAGCAGTTGCTGAAGGCTTACACCATGTTCAATAAAGACGACGAGTACGTAGTCATGGACGGTCAAGTAAAGATTGTAGACGAACAGACTGGTCGTATCATGGAAGGACGCCGCTGGAGCGATGGTTTGCACCAGGCAGTAGAGGCAAAGGAACACGTAAAGGTAGAGGCTGCCACACAGACATTCGCCACTATCACCCTGCAAAACTATTTCCGTATGTACCACAAGCTCTCAGGTATGACTGGTACAGCTAGTACTGAGGCTGGAGAGTTCTGGGACATCTACAAGCTCGATGTAGTGGAGATTCCTACCAATCGCCCTATCGCCCGTATCGATATGGACGACAGAGTATACAAGACCGCTCGCGAGAAATATCGTGCCGTCATCGATGAAATCGAGGAAATGCGTAATGCTGGTCGCCCAGTCTTGGTAGGTACCACATCCGTAGAGATTTCAGAGTTGTTGAGCAAGATGCTTAAGATGCGCAACATTCCTCATAACGTATTGAACGCCAAGTTGCACCAGCAGGAGGCGCAGATTGTAGCCGAGGCAGGACGCTCCACCAATGGTAAGGGTGCCGTAACCATCGCTACCAATATGGCAGGTCGTGGTACCGATATCAAGTTGACTCCTGAAGTAAAGGCTGCAGGTGGTCTTGCCATCATCGGCACAGAGCGTCATGAGAGCCGTCGTGTAGACCGCCAGTTGCGTGGTCGTGCCGGTCGTCAGGGCGACCCAGGCTCTTCCGTATTCTATGTATCATTGGAGGACAAGTTGATGCGTCTCTTCGCCTCAGAGCGTATTGCCAAGGTGATGGACCGCCTCGGGTTCGAGGATGGCGAACGTATCGAAAGTCCGATGATTAGCAAGAGCATCGAGCGTGCACAGCGCAAGGTAGAGGAGAACAACTTCGGTATCCGTAAGCATCTCTTGGAATATGATGACGTGATGAACCGTCAGCGTACCGTTATCTACGAGAAGCGTCGCCACGCCTTGATGGGTGAGCGTATCGGCATGGATATCGCCAACATCATTTGGGATCGTGTACTCAACATCGTCAACAACAACGACTTTGCAGGAGCCAAGGAAGAGTTCTTGAAGGTTCTCGCCATGGAGATTCCATTTAATGAAGATGAGTATGAGAACGGCAGACGTGAGGACTTGGCAGAGCGTGCCTTCCAGGAGGCAATGGCAGCTTTCAAGCGCAAAACCGACCGCATCCAGACTACCGCCCTGCCTATCATCCAGCAGGTATACGAGAACCAGGGTGCCATGTACACTCGCATCATGGTGCCTCTCACAGATGGCAAGCGTATGTACAACATACCTTGTGACCTCAAGGAGGCTTACGAGAGCGAGGCTAAGAGCGTAGTGAAAGAATTCGAAAAGAGCATCGTGCTCCACATCATCGATGATGACTGGAAGGAGAACCTCCGCAAGCTCGACGAGCTGCGCCACTCCGTACAGAACGCCAGCTACGAGCAGAAGGATCCATTACTTATCTTCAAACTCGAAAGTGCCAAGATTTGGGATGCAATGATCAACGAAATGTATGATCGTATCGCCAGCATTTTGATGCGTGGTCAGATTCCTGTAGTAGAGCAACAGCAGCCTGTACAGGAAGCAGCACCAGAACAGCACACTCAGCAGAACTACGTAGAGAGCAAGGTAGACATCGACGCAGAGCGCGAGGCACAGCAGCAAGCTACTAACCAAGACACTCGTGAAGGTGCCGAGGTGAACCGCACTCCATATCGTGCCGAGCGTATGCCACGCCCTAACGACCCATGCCCATGCGGTAGCGGCAAGAAGTTTAAGAACTGCCACGGCAGAAACTTGTAAACATAGATGATGCTCCCCATATATAATAAGGTAAAAGGGAAACTAGCATCATTATAAATAATGAAGGAAATACCTAGACTTGGCGAATATCTCACCATTTCTAGGTATTTTTATTTCTAATCATCTCCTTTACCATTCGGTTGCAAATTATTATTAGTAAATTTGCAGTCGAAAAGAAAATAAATATATGAAACGTACATGAACGGCCTTCGCCAAAGGGAATGAAAATGCGTCCACCATGCTGCACTTTCAGAAGAATTGATTACCTTTGCCACAGTAATCATTTT
>CAVKLF010000008.1:0-37387 GCA_963657075.1 bacterium
ATTTTGTTTTTGGGCGCAAAGGTACGAAGAATATTCGAGGAAAGGGAAAGAAAAGGGAGTGAAGTGGCAAAATGAGGGGATGGAATGGAAGAAAGTCACTTCACCCCCCGATTTTTCCGCTTCACCCACTTTCCCTTCTCATCCATGAAAAGAATGATGTACCTTTGCAAGCGATTAAAACAACAACAACAAATATCAAAACACAAGATGAGCAACAGAACTCATCTTCTCTCCCTCGCCCTCTGCGCCCTGACTCTCTTGGGCTGCAAGGGCAGGGATACTTCTTCGCAAGGCGATGGAAGCGGTGTTCAGGCTAACAAGTTGCAGAACCAATATAATCAGGTGGCGGCAATGATTACCCTCTATCAGGCTGTGCCATAAGAAACAACTTGCATCAGTTACCCCCGAAAAGGTATAATTAGTTAAATTATCTAAGAAATTATACCTCTTCGGGGGTATTTTCATATATTCTTTGTATATTTGTCCCCGAAAGGGTATAAAAGGCATATCACAACCAACGAATATACAAAGAATATGAGCAATACATTATCATCATATATCAAGGAAATGCGCAAGCAGTTTGGTCTTACGCAAGTAGATTTGGCCGCGAAATCGGGCGTGGGTCTGAGATTTGTGCGAGAGATGGAACAAGGCAAAGAGACGCTCCGTCTTGACAAAGTAAACCAAGTACTCCTGCTCTTCGGACAAGAAGTGGGTCCCGTTCCCATCAAGAGAGATTGAAATCCACATTATACTATATATTCATTATCTGCAGAATATGAAACAAGGCAAGATATTTCTATACGACCAGTATGTAGGACTGCTGACGGAAGACGAAACAGGCTTTACCTTCGCTTATGATTCAGACTACCTTACATCACCCAAGGCGGAGGCCATCAGCCTGACGCTTCCCCTAACCGATGCGCCTTACCACGCCTCTGTATTATTCCCGTTCTTCGACGGATTGATACCCGAGGGATGGTTGCTGAACATCGCAGAGAACAGTTGGAAGATTAATCAACGAGATCGCATGTCGCTACTCTTAGCTTGCTGCAAGGATTGTATCGGTGCCGTAAGCGTAGTTCCTACAGAGGGGAACGACTTATCTAACAATAATGAGTCATAGGAATAGAAAGGACTAACAAATGGAAAAATGTTTATATTGCTATAAACCACTCAAAGCAGGACAGACAGACTATCATCCTGCGTGCGCCCGGAAGTTCTTCGGCTCGAAGGAAGTTCCGACACTGCCCTATGTAAGAAGCGAAATCGGAGACTTGGCCAAGCAAGTGGTGCGCAGCCAAACCACCTTGACTGGAGTACAAGCCAAACTATCGCTCGATGTGAATCCTGGCGGCAAGAACGAGCCTTCACGATTCACCATCGTAGGTCTGTGGGGAAAGTATATCTTGAAACCTCAGACCGAGCGATATCGCTGTCTTCCCGAAATTGAAGACTTGACCATGCACCTTGCCGAGGCAGCCAAGATTGCCGTAGTGCCCCATTCACTGATACGTTTCGCAGATGGCGAGCTATGCTATATCACCCGCCGCATCGACCGGCTAAACGATGGCGAGAAAGTTCCGATGGAAGATATGTGCCAATTGTCGGAGCGTCTTACCGAATACAAGTATAAAGGATCGCACGAGCAGATAGCCAAGCTCATCAAAAAATATTCCGCCTTTTCCCAACTCGACTTGGTCAACTATTGGGAGGTGGTCATCTTCTCATGGATTACTGGCAACGCCGACATGCACCTCAAGAACTTCTCACTCTACAACTATCGCAAGTTGGGCTACGCCCTGACACCAGCCTACGACTTGCTGTCCACCAAGCTGGTCATGCCTGAGGATACAGAGGAGTTAGCCTTGACGCTCAATGGCAAAAAGCGTAAATTGCAGAAAGCAGATTTCGTGAAAGTAATGACGGCATCCGGACTTAATGAAAAGGTAATCAACAATATTGCCAAGAAATTTCGTCGCTCCATCGTGAAATGGCTCGACTTGATAGATTCCTCTTTCCTGCCCGACAGCATGAAAAAGGAATACAAGAAACTCATTCTCGGCAGAGTGTTGGCATTGAGATAGACCATTCACTTCATAAACACGAAGTACACTGCGGCTATTAGGCAGAGGAAGGCAGCCAGATGATTCCAATGTAGCCCCTGTCCTTGAAAAAGCACGTTGGCGATGATGGCAAAGACGATGAGTGACACACACTCTTGTATTACCTTGAGCTGCACCAAGGAGAAAGGACCGCCATTGCCAATAAAACCGATGCGGTTAGCAGGCACTTGGCAACAATATTCGAAGAAGGCTATCGCCCAACTGAAAGCAATGACTCCTATCAAGGGCCAGTTGCTGCTCATGCCCGTCTGTTGTAGTTTGAGATGACCATACCAAGCAATAGTCATAAAGATGTTGCTCAGCAAGAGCAGCAATATAGTATATAATCCATTCATTTTTACTATTTCTTTCTTTTAAATTCTAATGCAAAAAAAATCCCAGCTATCTAATCGAGATAGCTGGAATTTTTATATAAGTGAGTTCTTTGCTTATGCATTCGCTGCAACTGAAATCCAGTTGAATACGCAAGAGCAGATACCGAATGCCACGATGCCTACGGTGCAAATGGCGAGTGCCAACTTGGTGCTACATGCACTCTGGAAGGTAGGCAATGGGTTGTCGTTGTGCTTGATGAACATGGCCTTCACGATGAGCAAGTAGTAGTACAAGCTGATGACCGTGTTGACCAAGGCGATGAATACCACGCCGTAAGCCCAAGCACCGAGAGAGGTGTGGATGTCGTGTGTACCCACGGCTGCCATGAACACGAAGAACTTGGAGAACATACCTGCGAACGGAGGAATACCACCGAGCGAGAACAACGCCAAGGTCATGAGGAACGCCAGACGGGGGTTGGTCTTGTAGAGACCGTTGTAGCTGTCCATCTGAACAGTACCGTTGTTGTGTTCCTCCACTGCCGAGATGATGGTGAAGACGCTCATGTTGGCTACCACATAAATCAATACATAATAGGTAAGAGCGGTCACGCTCATCGCAGAGTTGCCCACCACGGCAAGCATGATGTAACCAGCCTGTGAGATGGAGGAGAATGCCATGAATCGCTTCAGGTCACTCTGACGGATGGCGAAGAGGTTGGCAACGGTGATGGAGAGTACGATGACGATGTAGAGCAACACCGTCCAGTATGTCACCATCGGAGCAAACACCTTCATCAGGATGGCGCAGAGCGTGAAGGCAGCGGCACCCTTGGACACTACAGAGAGATAACCCGTAACGGTAGTAGGCGCACCCTGGTAGGAATCGGCTGTCCAGAAGTGGAAAGGCACCAAGGAAATCTTGAAGCCCAAGCCACTGAAGAAGAACACGAGACCTGCGATGCTCAGAGCCGAAGGCTTCACCACGGCAGCCATGTCATTGAAGTACAAGGTACCGCAAGCTGCATAGAGCAGGGAGATACCATAAATCATCACACCGCTGGAGAAGGTGGCTGTCAAGATGAACTTGGCACCAGCCTCGGCGGAGTTGTGGCGATACTTGTCAAATGCTACGAGGCAAGCCATAGGCACGGAAGCCATCTCCAAACCGAGGAAGAACAGGAGGAAGTGGTTGGCACTCACCATCATGTTCATACCAAGCAGGGTGGAGATAGTGAGCATATAAAACTCACCCTCCTTGAAAGCTGTGTCCTCACGACTCAACCACTCCTTAGCCTGGATAATAACGATAAGCGTACCCAGCGCGAGGATGGTCTTCAGCACACCGGCTGCAGGACCAGTGGCATACATGCCGCCGAAAGCCTCGACAGCGTGTGTGGGACAGATGTTGATGGCGATGTGAGCCACCATCAAGAGGCATACCAGAGGATTGAACCACTTACGGTCTGCGCTCTTGGAACTGCAGAAGTCAGCTATGAAAGTGATAAGCAGGACTGCCATCAAGGTAGCCTCTGGAATCATATTTAAAAATTGACTGTAATTCATTTCTTCTGATATTTATTACATGTTTATTACACTAAAGATAGGGCCTACGGCATCCATGATGATCTCCTCTGCCCAGAGTGGGAACATACCGAGACCTGCCACACAGGCAATCAAGCCTGCTACGGCGATACGCTCATCCCATGTAGCATCGTGAAGCTTCTCCAACTTAGGATTAGGAACCTTCTGATACAAAATCTTACCAACGCAACGCAAGATGTAGACCGCAGTCACTACAATAGAGGTGCAAGCGATGATGGTACATACACGGTGGAACATATCGGCGTTCTGGAACGCACCCACGAAGATGGTCATCTCAGCCACGAAACCAGAGAAACCTGGCAAACCGAGGTTGGCGAGACCTGCCACTGCATAACCTACCGAGAGGAAGGGGATGATCTTCATCAAACCGCCCAAGTAACGAACGTCACGAGTGCCAGCCTGGTGGTAAATCATACCGATGACAGCGAAGAAGAGGGCGGTCATCAAACCATGAGACAACATCTGGAGGATAGCACCTGTAGCTGCTGTCTGTGTCATCATACAGAGAGCGAAGAGCACCATACCACAGTGAGACACAGAGGAGTAGGCATTGATGTACTTCAAATCGGTCTGTACACATGCTGAGAGCGCACCATACACGATAGAGATAGTGGTGAGCACGAGGAACACCTTGATCCAGAATCCGTGGGTTGCGGCTGGCAAGAGGAACATGGCGATACGGAAGCAACCGTAACCACCAAGCTTCATCAATACACCGGCGTGCAACATAGACACGGCTGTAGGCGCACTGGCGTGACCATCAGGAGACCATGTATGGAAGGGGAACAAAGCACCAAGAATACCGAAACCGATGAAGAGCAGTGGGAAGAACACGTTCTGCACGCTCTCAGGGATGGCGTGAGCGCCATTGGTATGGTGTGCGATGTCGAGAATCTCGAAGGTCTGGGCACCGCTGTAGAAGTAGATACCCAAGATACCGATGATGAGGAGGGCGGAACCACCCATCAACATCAAGGTAAGCTTCATGGCCGAATACTCCTTCGCACCACTACCCCACACACCAATCAAGAGGTACATAGGGATGAGGGCAACCTCGTAGAACATGAACATGGTGAACATATCCACAGAGATGAAGAAGCCATACACACCGATGCTCAAGAGGGTGAACCAAAGGAAGTACTCTTTCTTCATAGGCTCCATCTGCCAAGAGGCGAAGGTACCTGTGAACACGATAATAGAGGTCAAAAGCAACATCACCACAGAGATACCATCTACACCGAGGGAGTAGTTGATATGCAATGGTTCAAACCAAGGCACGCTGTAAGTGAAGAGCATAGGATATTGGTCTGCCGGCATTGTCTCACGAGCGTCGAGAAATGCAAACACCAAATAGACGGAGAGGGCTACCAGCACGGTGGCACCTGCTACCATCACACCACGCACCTGCTTGTCGTTGCGCGCCAACCAGAGGCCGAGCAACATGATGAGTGGTACTATGACGAATATACTTAAATTCATTTCTTTTCTATTTACTTAATTGTGAGACAATGATTAGAGGAGCGCAAGCAAGCAAAGAGTCAATGCCACGGTACCGGTGAGGAACCAGATAGCATAACTGCGTACGTCGCCGCTCTGCCATGGACGAATCGTCTCGCCTGCCTCCTGTGTACCCCATGCCATGAAGTTGAAGGTGCCATCGATAACACGACGGTCGAACCATGCGATGGGCTTAGAGAAGCAACCGAACACAATCTTATGGGTGAAGAACTGCCATGCGTCATCGATGTAGAAACGGTTCAAGGCTGCCTTGTGCAACTTAGGCATCTTCTTGGCCAAAGCATCGGCAAGAGGAGTCTTCTTAGGTGCGTACATATAGGTAGCGAGACCGATACCGATAAGCGCCACAATCACTGAGGTAGTAGCCACGCTCATGTCGATATGGATGTCATAGCTATGACCATCGGCAGAAATGAAGTGACCGAATGGTATCAAACCACAGAATACTGAGATAACTGCAAGGAACACCAATGGGCCCCACATCACGAAAGGAACCTCCTGTGGTTTGCGACGATGCTCGGGATCCAGCTCGTAGTAGCTCTGTCCCCAGAAGATCACATAGTAAAGGCGGAACATATAGAAGGCTGTCATACCTGCTACCACAGTCATAAACCAACCCATATATGGAGAGAACTGGAAGCAAGCTGAGATGATTTCATCCTTCGACCAGAAGCCGGCGAACGGAGGAATTCCTGCGATGGCCAAGCAACCGATGAGGAAGCAGATGTTGGTGATAGGCATGTACTTGTGCAAGCCGCCCATGTAGTCCTTGAAGTTGCTGCCGATGATGACGATGATGGCACCAGAGCAGAGGAACAACAAAGCCTTGAACATGGCGTGGGTGAACAAGTGGAAGATACCTGCCATGTAACCCAAACCACCGTGGTGGTTGTCTACTGCGAAGCAAACACCGAGGGCTACGAGCATATAGGCAATCTGCGAGATGGTGGAGAAAGCCAAACCACGCTTGATGTCGCGCTGGCAGCAAGCTACGGCAGCTGCATAGAACGCCGTGAAGGCTGCTATGTAAGCCACATAGTGCAAGGTATTGGGAGCATACTGTACCCAGATTGGGAAGAGGCTTGCCACCTGATATACACCGGCTACTACCATGGTAGCAGCGTGGATCAATGCTGACACTGGAGTAGGACCCTCCATGGCATCTGGCAACCAGATGTGCAATGGGAACATAGCACTCTTACCGGCACCACCGATGAACATGAGGAACAATGCGGTAGGCATCACCCATGCTGCACCAGCCAAGGCGCTGTTAAGCTCAGGCTGTGCGTTCAAATCGTAATTGAAGGTACCTACATAGAAACTGTAAAACAGGATACCGATCAAGAAGAAGAGGTCGGCGAAACGAGTCACGATAAACGCCTTCTTGCTGGCATGTACTGCTGCGTGCTTCGGATAATAGAAACCAATGAGCAAGTATGAGCACACACCCACCAACTCCCAGAACAAGTACATCTGGAAAATATTGGTAGCCACCACCAAGCCCAGCATGGACATGGTAAAGAGACTCAGGTAAGCGTAGAAACGCTGCATACCCTTTTCATATTCCTCTACCTTGTAATTCTCGTCACGCTCTGCCATGTAGCCGAACGAGTAAATGTGAACCATGAAGCTGACGGTGGTTATCACAATGAGCATCAATACGGAGATTGGTGTCAGACGGAAACCAATGTTAAATGTCAGCAACTCGGTAAACTTCAGCCATGTGATGTTGAATACAGTCTCTGTGGGATACAAGCCTGTTGAGGCATCGCGACCCACGGCGAAGAAGTATTCGTATGCCGTATACACACACATAGCGAACACACAACCCATCAGCACGGTACCGATGAGGGCTGCTACCGGTCTTTTCATCTTCATACCCGCAAGTCCTAAAACCAGGAAGCTCAGGAACGGGAGAAGAAGTATCAAAAATGCATAACTGTACATATTCTTACTTTAGAATTTCATGTTTTCAATACTGTTCACCTGGTCACTGTGATAGTTGCGGTAAACGTTAATAATAATGGCGAGTGCCACGGCTGTCTCGGCTGCTGCCACTCCGATGGAGAAGAGTGTGAAGAAGAATCCCTCCAACTCTCCGGGGAAGAGGATGCGGTTGAACACGGCGAAGTTGAGGTCGGCTGCATTCAATACAAGCTCGATGGAGATAAGCATGGCCACGAGGTTACGACGGGTAACGAAGCCATAGACACCGATGAAGAACAAGAGTGCCGATAGCACGAAGAAACATTGTACTGGAATCATTTCTTATCCTCCTTTCTTGCGATTAAGATACCACCGATGATACATGCCAACAGGAACACGGAGATGAACTCGAATGGCAACACGTAACCATACTTGTCTGCACCAACAAGTGCTGAACCTACCTGGTCCATAGGCACCTCGGCATCGGCCACTGTGGCAGACATATCTATAAATAAATTCTTTACGACAATCACTGCCAGGGTGATGAAACCCACAAGGCAAACGAGCGCACGGCCAAGTACCTTGCTGCCCTTTACGTGCTCCATGAGTCCCTGAAGGGTGCGCTTAGATACTAACTGGATAGCGAATACGTAGAGCATGGTGATGCCACCTGCATAGACGCTAATCTGAGCAGCACCAAGGTATGTGTAGTCGAGCAGGAAGTAGAGCCCCGCTACACCAAAGAGCACGAACAACAGGAATGTTGCCGCACGCATGATTCGCTTGGTGGCTACGCACATCACGGCTGAGCCAAGGATGACTACTGCCAAGATGACGAACATAAATAAATTAGCTGTTATCATATTGTTTTATAGTCCTCCTATTACTTAGTCTTGGTGTTAAACTTACCGATTTCAAGGGGAGCTCCTCCATCAATGAGGCCAGGAAGGCTTCCGCCCTTGTATACCTCCTTGTCGAGGTGCATCACCAACTTATTGCGGTCGAAGACGGCATTCTCGAAATCGTTGACAAACTTGATGGCACCGAAGTTGCATGCATTGACGCAAAGCTCACAGAACATGCAGTCGCCCAAGTCGTACTGGTAATCTACCAACTTGCGCTTCTTCTTGCCTGTCTCTGGGTCTTCCACCATCTCGGTCTGAATCTTGATGGTGTCGTTAGGGCATGACTTCTCGCACAATGTACAGCCCACACACTTGTAAGCTTCGTTCTCATCGCGAACGAAGACCAAGCGCCCACGGAATCGTGGAGAGACGTGGAGTGTAGTCTTGCGGTTCTCAGGATATTGCTCGGTGCTCTTGGGTGTGAAGTACTCCTTCAT
This sequence comes from bacterium, assembly GCA_963657075.1. GTDB lineage: Bacteria > Bacteroidota > Bacteroidia > Bacteroidales > Bacteroidaceae > Prevotella. Next base: position 8,832 of record CAVKLF010000008.1, read on the forward strand.
GGTGACCTTCATACCTATAGCGAGGGTCTTAAGACCCGCTGCAATACCGCCGAAATATGAATTGTTAGACATACTTTCTTATTATATTAATAATGTGTATTTATTATCCGTGGAAACCAAATGCTACGCACACGGTCATCATGATAAGAATAACCAATGACAATGGCATCAGGTACTTCCACTCCAACTTCAGAATCTGGTCGATACGGAGACGTGGGAAAGTCCAACGTACCCACATCAAGAGCCATACTACAGTGAAGGTCTTGCCAAAGAACCAGATAAAACCTGGAATGAGGTTCATCAAGTTGTCAAAGCCCTCGATACCGATGTTCAATGGAGCCCAACCACCGAGGAATACGGTAGAAGCGATACCTGAGATAACGAAGAGGTTGAGGTACTCTGCGAGGTAGTAGAAACCAAAGCCCATACCGGAATACTCGGTGTGGTAACCTGCGGTCAACTCACTCTCTGCCTCAGCCAAGTCGAAAGGACCACGGTTGGCCTCGGCATTACCTGCTACAAGGAATACCAAGAATGCCAAGATAGCTGGCACATGTCCCTTAATAATCAACCAGTTCCAAGCGCCCGTCTGAGCCTCTACGATGCCGCTCACCTGCATAGTACCAGTGAGAACCACTGCCGAAATCAAGCAAAGGCCAAGAGACATCTCGTAAGAAATCATCTGTACGGCGCCACGCATGGCTGACACGACAGAATACTTGTTGTTAGAAGCCCAACCTGCGAGGAATACGCCGAGCACACCGATAGAAGAAACGGCAGTGATAAGGAATACACCTACGTTGAAGTCGAGGATATGAGCACCCATGTTCCATGGAAGGAAAGAGAAAGTGCCCACAGAGGCTATGATCACGAGGAATGGTGCCATATAGTAGAGCAGCTTATCGGCTCTATCCACAGCGAAGATTTCCTTGATCAACATCTTGAGTACGTCGGCGAACACCTGGAAGATACCCCAAGGACCTACACGCATAGGACCAAGACGGCACTGGAAGTAGGCACACACCTTACGCTCCATAAAGATAAGAGCGATTGCTATCAAAGCGTAAGCAGTCAATATGCAGACACCGACGAGCACGCACTCTATCAAAATCGACAAGAAATCGCCCAGACCCAAGGTCTCACGAAGAAGACTGTCGATGAATGTTGTTACTATACTAAAATCAAACATGTTTTTAATTAACAATTTATAATTTATAATTTATAATGAGGCTTACGCCCTTGCCCGAAGGCCCATTATACATTATCCATTATTAATTATACATTATTTATTATCTATCGATGTCTGGGATGACAAAGTCAATTGCAGCACCTGTAGTGATGAGGTCGGCGATCTTCTGGCCGCGGAGCATCTTGTCGAGGGCACCTGTCAGAGACAAGCCCATTGGACGCATCTTCATGCGGTAAGGACTCTTGTCGCCCTTGGAGTCAAGATATACACCAAACTCACCGCTGGCTCCCTCTACCGAGAAGTACCACTGTCCCTCTGGAACCTTGATGATAGGCTTCTGCTTCATGTAGAACTCGCCCTCTGGGATGTTGTCGATAAGCTGCTCGATGATGTCGAGGCTCTGATAGATTTCCTGGATGTGGCAGTAGTAGCGATCCATACTGTCGCAACCGGTCAGGGTGATTTCCTTCCACTCCACCTTATCGTACATATCATATGGGTGACGCTTGCGGGTATCATTCTTCCAACCTGATGCACGACCGGCAGGACCTGTGACACCATAGTTGATACAATCTTCCAGACTCATCGGACCTACACCTTCGAGACGATTGTGGGTGATAACATTGTCGCCGAATACATCGAGATACTCCTGAACCATTGGGCGAAGATACTTGCAGAGAGTCTTCACGTTCTGCACAAAGTTAGGGTCGATGTCTGCCTGAAGACCACCGATGCGGTAGTAGTTCTGGATCAGACGGCCACCCGTTGTCTCCTCCATCACGTTGAGCACGTGCTCACGGTCGCGCATGCAGTAGAGGAACGCTGTGAGGGCGCCCAAGTCCTGTGCGGTACAACCGAGGTAGAGCAGGTGGGAGTTGATACGCTGCAACTCGTCCATGATGGTGCGCACGTAGTGGATACGATCGGAAAGCTCGATACCCATACCCTCCTCGATCACGCCCACGAGAGCGTGGCGGTGCATCATGGCTGAGAGGTAGTTCAGACGGTCGGTCAAAGCCAAGGTCTGTGGATAGGTCATGCCCTCCCACATCTTCTCGATACCACGGTGAATGTAACCGAGGTGAGGATAGATGCGCTTCACGGTCTCGCCGTCGATAAGTGTCTGCAGGCGCAGCACACCGTGAGTAGACGGGTGGTTAGGACCGATGTTGACCACATAGTCGTCATCGTCAAAACGACGCTTCTGGTTGGCTACCAAATGACCATCCTCGCTCAGGGTGTATTCTACCGTAAAGTCATCCTCTGGCTCGTCAGTGCAAGGGAACTTGTTGGCCTCGGGGCTCATGTCGAAGTCCTTGCGAAGTGGATAGCCTTGGAAGTCGGTGCGAAGGAAGAGACGGCGCATGTCTGGGTGTCCCAAGAACTTGATGCCGACGAAATCGAATACTTCACGCTCCAACAGGTCAGCTACTTTCCAAAGATTGACAACTGTAGGAATTACATCCGAACCATCCACCTTCTTGGCGATGGTCTTCACGGAGCAACGCTCATTGGTCTGAGTATTCTCTAGAATGTAGATACATCCGAAACCTTCCTCACCGAAGTCTTCACCGATGATGGTAACAAGGTAGTCGAAATGCTTCTCGTTCTTCAACTTAGCCATCTCAGCGGCAAAGTTGTCAAAACTCAATTCAATATTATTCAGTTTCATGTTCTTATACCTTATTATATTAATCAGTTAGACCTTTCTGAGGGTCGAAATCCTCAGGTACTTCTGTTACGATGATAGGCTCCTTGTGTCCGAGAAGCTTGGCATCGGAGAGATTCTCATTGCTCAAACCATGCAAACCACCCTTGCTCAGGGAGAGTTTCTTCTCTTCAGAGTTCATCTTGTGGTTAGCACCGCCGAAGAATTTCTCTACCTTTACCTTACGCTGCAACTGCATCATACCGTAAAGGATAGCCTCAGGGCGTGGAGGACATCCTGGGATATACACATCCACTGGAACCAATTCGCTGATACCTCTTACCACATTGTAGCTTTTCTTGAAAGGACCACCCGAGATGGTGCATCCGCCCACAGCAACAACATACTTAGGTTCAGCCATTTCATCATACAAACGTTTGAACACAGGTGCCATCTTATTGGTGATAGTACCGGCACACATGATCAAGTCTGCCTGACGTGGAGAGTTACGGGTTACCTCGAAACCGAAACGTGAGAAATCGTAGCGGGCACAACCTACGGCCATAAACTCGATACCACAGCAAGAGGTACCGAAGGTCAGAGACCAGAGAGAGTTACTACGTCCCCAGTTGATGGCAGCATCGAGCGAACCGACTACCACATTGGCACCACCCTCATTGAGCTCTTGCGCAATCTTTTCGAGGGTATCATTGTCCTTAAACTCGTCGTAAGGAATACTCTTGATAGAGGCTCTCTTGTTTACTTCCATTCCAATGCTCCTTTCCGCCAAGCGTAAGCCAGGCCAAATACCAATACCAACAGGAAGAAGCCGATGCTCACGAGAGCCATCGGTCCAAACTGCCTAACTACGACTGCCCATGGGTAAAGCAGCACGGTCTCGATATCAAACATCAAGAAAAGGATGGCAAAGAGGTAGTAACCGATGTGGCTTGGCAACCAAGAGCTACCACGCGTCGGGATACCACACTCAAAGGGTTCACCCTTAACCGGATTGTATGAACGGGGACCGATAAGCTTAGCGATGACATAAGCAGCCACCACCAAAGTTACAGCCGTCAGCAAAACGGTGATAAATAGTGTAAAGTTCATAAAATTGTTATAACGTTATTTATTAAATGCTTCTAAGCGTGTGCAAAGGTAACAAATAATTCTGAAAGAAAGTGTTTTAAAAGTGTTAAATGTTAAATTAAGAGGCAAAAAACGTACGCACTTTTGTACTATACACCTTTGCCATCAATGCACCACTGATATTATGCCATACACTGAAGATGGCTCCTGGTATCGTTGCCATCGGATAAGCGGCAAAATGAAGAGTAGCGAGAGAACAAGCCAAACCGGAGTTTTGCATGCCCACCTCGATGCTGATAGCCACACACTTCTTATATTCCAAATGCAGCAACCTGCCAATGGTAAAACCAAGGAGCAGACCACAGGCATTGTGCAGCATCACGACGAGAACTACGACCAGTCCGCTTCCCAAGAGTCGATCGGCTGAGTGGGAAACAACGGTGCCGGCTATAAAAGTAATAGCAAGCGAAGAAAAGCCTGGCAAATACCCTACCGCCTTACCCGTAAACTTGGGGCAATATTTCTGTACGACAAAGCCCACAATGATAGGCAGAATGACTACCTGTACAATGGAAAGGAACATACTGAGAGCATCCACATGTACATAGGTGCCCGCTATCATCCATGTAAGAAAGGGAGTAAGGAATGGGGCAAGAACCGTGGAGGCGGCCGTCATGCCCACCGACAATGCCAAGTCGCCCTTGGCCAGAAATGTCATCACGTTGGAGGCTGTACCACCAGGGCAGCACCCCACCAAGATAACGCCTATCGCCAACTCAGACGGGAGTTGGAATACCTTGGCCAAAAGCCAGGCCAAACCCGGCATGACGATAAATTGAGCCAGACAACCGACGAAGACATCCTTCGGACGACTGAACACGACCTTGAAATCATTGGGATTGAGCGTCAAGCCCATACCAAACATCACCAGTCCGAGCAGAGGATTGATGTACACGGTATCAATCCACAAAAAACTCTTAGGCAGCAGCAGAGCCACCACTGCCGCCAGCAAAACGATTACTCCCACGTAGCGGGAGATAAAATCACATATTTTATTCATGATTGTCTTTCTTTCCGAAGTTAGGGTCTATCTTGAGGAATGCCGTTACCAAGAAGGTAATAGCGCAACAAGCCATCACTATAATAAAAAACATACGGTAGCCCACCATATCCTTCAGATAGCCGGAAATCATCCCAGGGAGCATCAGTCCCAAATAAGAGATACCAGTGCAAATGGAGTAATGGGAGGTCTTGAACTTGCCCTGACTATAGAAGAGCATGTAAAGCGTGAGGACAGTGAAGCCCAAGCCATAGCCAAACTGCTCGACAAAGAGACAAGAGGAAACCATAATAAGATTGCTATTGAGCGAATAGCTCAGATAGACGTACACGATATCAGGCAGGGTAATAGCACACACCATCGGCCAAAGCCACTTCTTCATACCATCACGACTTACCAGAATACCACCGATAATTCCACCCAACAAGAGTCCTATCAGTCCTACTGTACCATTTGCCAAACCGTACTCTTGAGGCGAGAGTCCCAATCCACCCTGCGAGTTGGGACGCAAGATAAAGGTCTTGGTCATCGTATTCAAGAGTGCCTCCGGGAAGCGATACAGCAAGAGGAAGAGCATCACGAAGACCGTCTCCTTCACACCAAACTTCACGAAGAACGTACGGAACATGTTTTTCAGTTCGTGCGCCACCTCGCCTACAGTCCTGTTTTTCTGTACATCCTCGCTAGGACGTGGCATAAACCGACTGTGATACAGCCACAGACCAATGAAGATACCTGCCAGTCCATAGAATATAAGTGCCCATGAGAAGCGAATCTGGTTGCGGAACATTACCTGTAAAACACCAGCGAGCATCACCAGAAAACCATTCACAAAGATGATGGCTAGGCGATAAAAGGTATTACGCAAACCTACGAACTTAGTTTGGGTGTGCTCGTCCAGCTCTATCATATAAAAGCCATCGGCAGAAATATCATGTGTAGCACTACAGAAAGCAATCAGGAAGAAAAAGCACATGGTGGCCTGAAACCAGAATGCCGTAGGGATAGAAAAGGCGATGCCTGCCAGCGATGCTCCTATCAAGGCTTGCATCGTAAGTACCCACCAGCGCTTGGTCTTCAAAAGATCAATAAAAGGACTCCACAAAGGTTTGACAACCCAAGGCAATGCGAGCCAGCCAGTAAAGAGTCCTACCTCGGCATCGGTAAGTCCCATTTGCATATACATAACAACAGAAAGACCTGTCACAATAATGTTTGGCAAACCTTCCGCAAAATAGAGGGTCGGAATCCATGCCCATGGATTCCGCTTGTTGTGATTACTCATTTTTACTTATAATGTTAAATGTTACTTATAGAGTTGCTTGATATCGGCACCCTGATAATACTGCAGAAGGATATCATCATAGGCATATCCTTCCTCGCCCATAACGGCAGCACCTATTTGGCAGAGTCCTACTCCATGCCCCCAACCTGCTCCGATAATTTCGAAACGCTGAGGAATCCCTTGCTCGTCCACATCGTATTTATCCACTACAAAAGCCGAACTATAGAGATGGGTATCGCTGAGCGCACGGCGTATTTCGAGTTCCTTGCCGATAGTAAAGGTTTTCTCCGTCCCGACAATCTGAAGTTTGGATATTCTTCCACTCTTGCCCCGTTCGATGGCTTTCATGTCAAGAATAGTACCGAAGTTCATCTTCAACTTGTCCTCAATAAGCTGCTGGAGTTTCTCCTGCGTAAGTGTCACCTTCCATCGGTAGAAGTCGGCTGTCTCCTGATCGTAGTCGTTCAGCACTTGTGAGAGCACTTTCTTGTCTGTAGTGTTGCAGAAAGCAGGGGGATTCGAGCGAATCCATGCCTCGGCTGCCGCCTCGTCTTGAAGTGAAGAGTGCTGAGTGAAAAACGAAGTATCCTCTTGCTCTGCCGTTGAATTCATCACTCTCCGTTCTTCATTCTTTACTCCCAAAACCAAGTCTCTTACTGCTGTAAGATAGCTCTTTGGCGTGTCCTCCCAGCAATACTGAAATTCCTCAGTCATACCACCGCAACATTTCGAGAAGCGGGCATCGCAAATTTCCTCGCCATCCAAGAGTACCTGCCCCTTGGTCTGGCGGATAGCCTCTGCCACATGAGACGACGTTTCCTTGGTGATGCCTTGGTAACGCTGACAGTGATCATCCGCACAAACATCAAAGAGCGTATGGTCCTCTCTATCGTACCAGCGGATAAGCATATCATCTTTCTTGATAAAAGAGAAGAAACCACTGCCACTCTCTGCCACCTCTTTGCGCTTCTTCATCTGCGCCAAGAGCCAAGAACGAGAGATAACTGCATGTGCTTTTAAGAGTTCGAGACTTGAAGTGGCACTCATCTCACTGCTGATAACGCTCTCCAAGTACTTCTCCACGGGCAATTCATTGATGGCATAAATCTTATCCGACTCTACTACAAAGCGAAGTGTACCCAGGAAGGTCTGAGTCTCTGTGCGCTCCCAATGAAAGTTAACACCGATAGTTACATCACTAAGGGAGAATGAGGCATCGGCACTCTGCGGATGGAACGTCAGCGTACTGTATTGATTGCCATTCCAGAGCACACCACCCTCAGAGAATTCCACCTCTTGTTCGCCTATCACCGTCTCGCCCTTGGCGAGGTAAGGCTTATTGAGCGAGAAGTGAATTTTTTGTCCACTCACGATACCCACGGAGACGTTGGGTTGTTTGCCATTATTATATAAGGTGGATACTGCATGCTGGCACTCTGTTTCCCGCAAAGCCTTGAGCTTGGCGATGATACACTCCATCTTTTCTGTGCTTACGCCACACTCCTGCAATATCGCAGTAGCACTCCCATCGGTCAACTTACGGAAATCGTCCTCACGAGGCGTGATGATGAGTCCGCTCATATCCAATGCACCTGGCGACACCATCACCTGTGCATCGCCCTCAGCAAAATAGGCCTCTGGACGATGTTTCTCCCTAGGAATCACAATGGTAACGAACTCATCGCCCTTACGCCATGCGATAATATTCATCATCGGTTCAGTTTCATCACCACGACGAGGCAATGCTTTATAGAGATAACGGAAAAGTTCCTCATCACCCTCTACACTCTTGGAAATGATGGCGAAGGCTGGTACAACAAAGCCACGTACTACCGATATTTTCTCATCATCATTGAGCGAGATGACATCGGCAAGGTTGCGAGAGAGGCGTTGCCAGTTGGTTTGCAATGGCAGCACTCCGCTCGTACCAGCCTGAAAATGAAGATGGTCTGGAGCAGAAGCTCCACATTTCGGACCATTATAGAACACCATCAGTTCACTATGCAAACTGAGGAAGCGGTGCATCTCACCATAATTCTTATAGATAGCTTGTGGTTGATGTTTCTTAGCCGGTATCGTGAAGTGAATAGGCAAGATAGGGAAAGGATTTACCAAAAGCTGGAACTTATCATCTATCTGCTTGGACATCTGAACCTTCGGACGATTTTTGTCACACAGGAAGCAAGGACGTTCACCCAAGGCCTTCTTGTCTATCTTGGCTCCTGTGCTCACGATACGGGCAGGATTCCACTGCATCTTGAGTTGGTCTGACAGCTGACGAGTCTCCACATGCTTGAGGTCACGATAACGATGGCGGGCATCATCCCATAATTCCAACTGGCGATTGAAATAGCGTAAGATACTGCTGTCTTCCATAATATCTTCTTTACCTTGCAACATCTGCTGACGAGCCTTCAATTCCATCGTACGAAGACGGTCTTTGTAGAGATTGTTGGCATTTACTCGGTCGATACTCAAGGCTGCGTCACTATTACCGCCCCAACGACGGCAAAGATAAAGTTCTTCATAGATTCTTCCGATGCGATAACGGCGGGAGAAAGCCAAGCCGAGGGCATAGTCTTCGCCATAAGATGTATTGGGAAACTGTATCTGACGAACCAATGGGGTAAAGAACGCACGAGGAGCGCCTAATCCATTGATACGCAAAGCATTATTACAGCCATTCTCTTCTGTCCACTCTTTGTGGTCTATCAAGCCTGGAGGCAAGGTATTCAGTTCGAAGTCGCACATACGATAAGAACCTATTATCATCGCTGCCTTCTGCTTGTGGAAGGCATCCACTATCTTTTGCAAGGTCTTGGGAGAGGAATAGAGGTCGTCACTATCGAGCTGTATGGCAAACTTACCACAGTAATCGCTGTTAATGGCTACATTCCAGCAGCCACCGATACCCAAGTCGTATCGATCGGGTACTATTTGGATAAGACGTCCCGCCAGTTTGTCGTTTCGTTCTTCCATTTCTCGTGCAATCTCCGTCAAGATTTCGCCTGTACGGTCGGTAGAGTGATTGTTTACAACGATGACATTGTATTTAAAACTGGTTTTCTGGTTCAAGGCACTCCTCACTGCATCGGCAATGGTCTTCTCACGATTATAGACCGGGATAACAACAGAAGCCTCATATGCAAACTCCTGCTCACCAAAGTCGGGCAGTCGATAATAATTAGTATCCACCAAGGCTCCTACCTTGTCCAAGTGCTGGGTACAAGCCTTTTCCATCTCTATCTGCACCTCTCGGTTGCGAGGGTTTACATAGTCAAACTGTTTGTCGCCGCTCTTTCTGGTATCGAGTTCGTCCTCGGTATAAAGGTACTCATTAAGATGGAAGATTTCTCCCACACGACTCAAGTAGAGACGAAGGTCGTAGAGACCGGCAAACTGATATTCGGCACGGTCTTGCTGAACTACGAAATCACGCAGCATCTGTGCCTTGACAAGCCATAGACTACCGAAATCAAAGTCATCACGAAGAGACCCTAGCTGGTAGTCGATAACAGGGTGCTTTACGAGTTTACCTTCTACCATCGAAAAGTGGTCGGCGTAAACCATTACGGCACCAGTATCGCCAGCCGCACGAAGGAAACGTTCTAAGGCGTAGAGCCCCCATCGGATAGGGGTGGTCTTAGTGCCTATCATCACATAGTCGGCATCGGCATTCTCGGCAATACTGCTCACGGTGTTTGAACTTTCCAATCGGTCGACGACCACAAAGGTGCAACCGTCTGGCACTTGATGATGAGCAGCAAAGTCGGTACTCACCAAGAGATTGATATGCTGAACTGTCTTGTTGTCGTGCAGTTCTGAGAGGGCTTTTTGGGCTATCTCAAGGTCTTCACAGGGCAAGAAAAGGTCTATTTTTTCTCTCATTTTAGCTTTTTATATTAAATTATGTGGCAAAGGTACTATTTTTTCGGCAAAAAACACTATCTTTGCACTATGAATAATGAAAAAAAATATCTTCTAGGGCTTACACTTACCGAACTGAAGCAGGTGGCAAAGGACCTTGGAATGCCTGCTTTCACTGGCGGGCAGATAGCAAAATGGCTCTATGAACAGCACGTGAAGAGCATCGACGAGATGACCAACATCTCGAAGGCCAACCGTGCCAAACTTGCTGCAGAATACGAGATAGGAAGCTTCGCACATTCCGATGCGCAATACTCTGTAGACGGCACCATCAAGTACCTCTTCCCTACCCGCTCTGGCAAGTTTGTAGAAACAGTCTACATCCCGGACAAGGACCGAGCCACCCTGTGCGTATCCTCACAGGTAGGCTGCAAAATGAACTGCCTCTTTTGCCAAACGGGCAAGCAGGGTTTCGAGGGAAGCCTGCCTGCTGGCGACATTCTGAACCAGATATACTCGCTGCCCGAGGTGGACAAGCTGACCAACATCGTGTTCATGGGACAGGGAGAGCCGATGGACAACCTCGACAATGTGTTGCGAGCCACGGAGATACTGACCGCCGATTATGGCTGGGCATGGAGTCCGAAGCGCATCACAGTTAGCTCAGTAGGCATCAAGAGCAAGCTGAAGAGATTCCTGGAGGAGAGCGAGTGTCACGTGGCCATCTCCATGCACGACCCCATCCCCGAGGAGCGCGCCGAACTGATGCCTGCCGAAAGGGGAATGGGCATCGAGCAGGTGGTGGACCTCTTACGCAACTACGACTTCTCCCACCAGCGCCGCCTCTCGTTCGAGTACATCGTCTTCAAGGGCGTGAACGACAGCATGCAGCACGCCAAGGCCATCATCAAGCTGGTAAAGGGTCTCGACTGCCGCTTCAACCTCATCCGCTTCCACCAGATACCCGACATTCCGTTGCACGGAGTGGACGATGAGAAGATGGAGCAGTTCCGCGACTACCTCACCTCGCATGGCGTGTTCACCACCATCCGTGCCAGCCGCGGGCAGGATATCTACGCCGCTTGCGGACTCCTGAGCACCTCGAAGAAAATCGGGGAAATCAGGGAGCACGAACCCTCTCTACGAAAGGAGGATTAAGAATGGGACAAAGAGATGAAAAAGAAAAGGAGAAAACAAGAAGGGTGGAAACAGCTAAGCTGTGCTACAACATCTGTCACTCCATCATAACAATAACTATCTTGGGGAATGCAGCACCAATCTTTGGAATTGGTGATTCAGAACTCTCGTTAGGGCTTTTGTTTACAGGAGTACTTACTTCTATTTTTTTCTTTATCATGGGATATAAAATTTTAAACAAATAAATTATGGAATCTTTAGTTTTAACAATGGCAACATTAATGGTTATATCTGGAGGAATATTGATTTTCTTCTACACACCTAAGGGAAAGAAATTTCTTGAAAATATGTAAAAGGATATGGAATCATTTGCTGTAAAAGCAATAAAGTTTCCTTTCGCTTGCCTCCTGGTTGTCATTCTGCTGACAGGATGCAACGGAGGAAAGAGCAACCGACTGCCCTCCAGCACGGGGCAACCCTACGAGGTGGTGCTGGAAGGCGACACCGCCAATATCGTCTCGGAGATACTGACGGAGGATGTGCCCGCCCTGCCCCAATCGGAGCCTCTCTGCAACGTCATCCAGGTGAAGCGAGGAAAGGTCAAAGGCAGCTACTCGATGGTGAGAACCCGCATCGTGGTAGACATCGCCAAGCAATGCAAGGATTTCTCCGCCAAGTCGACCAAGGACGTGAATGCCTCGCCCCAGCTTGTGATTCGCATCAAGGCGCAGTCGGCGGAACAACTCAGGGCTATGCTCTACGACAAGGAAGGAATGCCCAACGAGAACGCAGAGAAGCTGCGCACGCTCATAGACCAAAGCGAGTTGAAGCACCTGGCAGCCGTCACCAAGCAGAACCCCGAGAAACAACGGGAGGTGAAGCAGATGTTCGGAATCAACATAAAAATTCCCCTCTCGCTGGATGCGAGCAAGAAGGCAAAGGACTTTCTCTGGCTCAGCAACAACACAGGATCGGGAATGCAAAACCTACTCATATTCAGAGTGAAGAGCGAAGAACGAAGAGCGAAGACTGAAACTCTCGCTGGATTACAGCCGCAAGTAGACAGCATCCTTCGCCGAAACATACCGGGCGAAACCAATAGCATGTACATGACCATCCCTCGCCTATCCAAAAGGGGACTGTGGGAAATGAAAGGAGACGCCATGGGAGGTCCCTACGTGGCGAAGCAAAGGGGCGACATTGTCTTCATCGGCTTTGTTTATGCTCCCGAAATGAAAAAGAGAAACTTAACAAAGCAGCTAGAGGCGGTCTTAACAACCATCCAATAAGTTGCCGACACAATAATAACATCACACTTTATACAGAAACGACAAATGGAAAATAAGAAAATCAAAGTGGCTATCACCCACGGAGATACCAACGGTATCGGATATGAACTCATCTTTAAGACATTTGCAGATATCGAGATGCTCGAATTCTGCACTCCTATCATCTACGGATCTCCTAAGGTAGCGGCCTATTACCGCAAGGCGATGAACCTGCCAGCACAATTCTCTATCATCCAGAAAGCAGAGGATGCCGAGGACGGTCGCATCAACCTCCTTGCAGCAGTAGATGAAGAAGTAAAAGTAGACATGGGTATGCCTACCCCAGAATCGGGCGAAGCGGCTGTCAAGGCTCTTGACCGTGCGATGACAGACTATCGCAATGGCCTTTACGACGTATTAGTTACAGCGCCTATCAACACCCAAAACGCCAAGATAGAAGGATTCGTTTTCAAAGGACACAAGTCGTATATTGAGACATGTCTCGGCGAGGGCCAAAAAGGCATCAGCATCCTTTGTGGAGAGAACCTGCGTATCGCATCCATCACAGAGAAGACCCCTCTCAAGGATGTCATCACCGCCATTACTCAGGAAAATATCATGGAAAAGGCTAAGCTCTTTCAGCAAACACTCAAGCGCGACTTCATGATAACCAATCCACGCATTGCCGTCCTTGCGCTCAACCCACGCAGCAACGAGGACGACAGTTGCGGTACAGAGGAGAGAGAAACTATCATTCCCGCCATCGACAAACTTGCAGAGCAGGGCATCCAAGCTTTCGGTCCATACGCCACGGACGACTTCTTTGGCAATGGATATTTTGCTGAGTTTGACGGCGTGTTGGCAATGTACCACGATCAGGCCACCACTCCATTCCATACACTGCAAACAGAGGATGGCGTGATATTTACCGCAGGATTACCTATCATTCGCACAGCAGCAGACATCACCCCAAGTTATAGCCTAGTAGGACGCAACGAGGCCGACGAGACATCCTTCCGCCATGCCATCTATCTTGCCATAGATACATTCCGTCATCGTCAGGACTTCGACGAAGCGAGCGAATCGCCATTGCCTAAGCTCTACCATGAGAAACGTGACGAGAGCGAGAAAGTACGTTTCTCGATACCTAAGCGCAATGGAAATGCTCCTTTCAACAAGGGTAGCAGAAGTGAAAAGAACTTTACACCTCAGGCCAAGGCAGAGGCACCTGCGGCAGCCTCGCAAGCCCCTACTCCAACAGCAGAAACGACAACAGAATCTTAAGGATATTGCATAAAGGAATGCCGAGGAATAGGAGAAAAAGTTAAAAAAGACCTATTTTCTAGCTATTCATGCAGATATTTCAAAAAAAATATGTAATTTTGGCAGCTAAATGGATAGTTCCGAACTTCAAAAGATAAAACAACGTTACAATATCGTCGGTAACAGCGACGGATTGAATCATGCGCTCGATGTCGCCCTGCAGGTGGCATCGACAGACCTTTCCGTACTCATCATCGGCGAAAGCGGCGTTGGTAAGGAAATCATTCCGAGAGTTATACACGACAACTCTCCACGCAGACGTGAGAAATACTTTGCCATCAACTGTGGAAGTATACCTGAGGGTACCATCGACAGCGAACTTTTCGGACACGAAAAAGGTTCTTTTACAGGAGCCATCGGTGAAAGCGAAGGATACTTCGGCATTGCCAACAAAGGCACCATCTTCCTCGACGAGGTCGGCGAACTCCCCATACAGACTCAGGCACGCCTGCTCCGCGTTTTGGAGACGGGCGAGTACATACGTGTAGGCGGCACCGAGATACGCAAAACGGATGTACGCATCGTGGCTGCCACCAATGTGAACATGCGCAAAGCCATCAGCGAGGGCAGATTCCGTGAAGACCTCTATTATCGCCTCAACACGATACCCATCCAGATGCCACCCCTTAGAGACCGTGGTAATGACATACTGTTATTGTTCCGCCTGTTCGCAATGCAGATGGCAGAGAAATACAGATTGCCCAAGATATCACTCACCGATGAAGCCAAGACCATCCTGCTCAAATACAAATGGCCAGGCAATGTGCGACAGCTCAAAAACATTACGGAGCAAATGTCGGTACTGAGCAAGGAGCGGGAAATCGATGCAAGAACACTCGTCCAGTTCATTCCCCAAGATGAGGAGACCACGCAACTTGCCACCATCATATCTTCCAAAGGGAAAAGCGAACATAACTACGAGAATGAGCGCGAACTGCTTTACAAGATACTCTACGAACTGAGAGGCAACGTCAGCGACCTAAGACGAGAGATGAATTCCCTCAGAAAGCAATTGGACGACGCACGCCAACTCAATGGCGCAGAAGGTTTTATGCAAACCTCGCACATGCACCCGATAGAGCAAACAGCCTATCCAGCGACAATGGCAACGACGCAAGACCTGTCCAATCTGCAAGAGATTCAGAAACCTGAGGCGATGGACGCCGAGGTGGAGGAAATCAACGACAACAATGACTCACTCAACCTCAATGAATTGAGCCGACAGATGATAGAACGTGCATTGGAGCGTAACAATGGCAACCGAAAGAAAGCAGCACTAGAGCTCGGTATCTCGGACAGAACTCTTTATCGAAGAATAAAACGATATAAATTATGAAGTCTTTACGCGCGCACATATATATACTAGGTATCATCTTGGCAGTAGGAGTTACCTCAGCTTGCTCCGTGAGCTACAAGTTTAATGGAGCCAGCATAGACTACACCAAGACCAAGACCATACAAATCAGTGACTTCCCTATTCGCAGTTCGTACGTATGGGGACCTATGGCACCTATGTTCAATAACGAACTAAAGGATAAGTTTGCTAGCAATACGCAGCTACGCCAAGTAAATCGCAATGGTGACCTAAAGATAGAGGGAGAAATTACACAGTATTCACAACGCAACAAGTCGGTGTCGGCTGAAGGATATTCTGCACAGACGGAATTGAGCATTACAGTGAACGTAAGATTTACAAACGCCACCAACCATGCCGAAGACTTTGAGCGACAGTTTACTGCCTCAAAATCTTACGACACCACACAGAGCCTAGCCTCTGTACAGGAGGAATTGGTAAATCAGATGGTGAAGGATTTGGTAGACCAAATCTTCAATGCTACAGTTGCCAACTGGTAATGGGGAGTTAGAAACTAGAAATTAGAAATTAGAAATTACAAGTTAAAAGTTTAATCGCGTGGAATTAAGCAGATTGATACAACATCCAGAGGAACTGAACCGAGAGACCCTTTATGACCTAAGGGCACTCTTGGCACTCTACCCGTACTATCAGACGGCTCGTCTGCTGATGTTGCAAAACCTGTACCTGCTTCACGATCCGAGTTTCGACGAAGAATTGCGCAGAGCCGCTATATACATTACAGATCGAAAGGTAATCTTCCAAATGGTAGAGGCTGCGCATTATCAAATCAAGAACGAAAAGGCAGAAAAGCCAGTCATACAGAAGCCAGCCTCTTCATCCGATCGCACCAGCGACTTGATAGACCACTTCCTGGGCTCCATCCCAATGGACAACAAAGAGGAAGATGATAGAAAAGAGAAAAAGCGCAAGCCTACACCAGCAGATGCATCAGTAGACTATGTAGCCTATCTTTTAGAAACTGAGGGCGAGGCTGAACATGAAAGCTCATCACGTACCATAAGCCTCATCGATGACTTCATGGAAGATGGCGGATTCAAATTACCCAAGATGAACGAAGCGGAAGAATACAAGCCCGAGTATACCCCAGAATTGGAAAGCGACGCTAGCAACGAGGAGCAGACAGAAAATAGCGGTGTCTTCACAGAGACCTTGGCTCGCATATACATCCGACAAGGTAAATATGAACGCGCCCTACAAATTATAGAACGTCTTGACAGCCAACACCCACAAAAGTTTGGCTATTATAAAGACCAGATGAGATTTCTGGAGAAACTCATCGCCAACAATAAGAAAAGATAAAATAATAATAAATAAAACTAGTTTTAAAAACAATGATTTACACATTATTCGTAGTATTAATTGTCCTGGTAGCCATCCTGATGATTTTCATCGTGCTCATCCAGGAATCAAAGGGAGGTGGACTTGCTTCCAACTTCTCTTCAACCAATTCTATCATGGGTGTTCGCAAGACCACCGACATTGTAGAAAAACTAACTTGGGGACTCGCTGTAGCAATGGTTGTTATCAGCGTGGCTTGTGCATATGTTGCACCTCAGGCCAAGGGTGAAAGCAGCGTGATGGAAGGTGCCACACAGGAGCAAACAGCTCTTCCAGCTATGCCAGGTGCTAGCAAGGATGCAGAAGGCGCCCAGAAAGCAGCACCAGCAGCTGGCAACAACGCTGCCAGCAATGATGCTGCAGCTGGAGAAAAGACAGCACCAGTAGTGCCAGCTAGCCCAGCTAAGTAAGAAGAGAGACTGAAATTAAAATCGAAAAGTGCCGTTTTTAGATAGAAACGGCACTTTTTTTGATAAAAACAGAAAAAAGTTAAGGAAAAATTTGGTGGAACCAAAAAAAAGCCGTACCTTTGCACTCGCTTAAAAGAAATAGCAATATTAAAGATAAGCAAGCTAACATGGTGGACGTAGTTCAGTTGGTTAGAGCGTCAGATTGTGGTTCTGAATGTCGTGGGTTCGAGTCCCACCTTCCACCCTTAAATAAAGTCCCTACAAATCATAAGATTTGTAGGGATTTTTGTTTATCTTACTTTTTATTTTACAGCATTCACAAAACGGCTCACCTGCTCAAGTGCGAGGCTAAAGGGGGATTCTCTAAATGAAATGCTTGCACAGTCCTTTTGCATGGTAAGAATTATTGGTAATAGATAAAACAGTAAGAGCCTATATTAAACCGACTGTCTGACTAGGACAGTCAGCCTATCCAACAGAGACAGAAAATACATCTTAGGAAGATAGCCTACTCAACCTACTATCTGCTTATACAGCAAGCTAAGAAGTTTTTCCCGTTTAGACCGCACACCGCACAAAACATAATATAACTCATTGTGTTTCAGGTCATTTAGCGTTGTGCGGTGTTACCTTAGCACCGCACAACACCGCACTACACCGCACTGTTTCCATTTTCTTGAAATCGAGGATTACATGTGTGAGGTGTTGTGCGGTGTTGTGCGGTGTTAGTACTACACCGCACTGTCGCAACTCGCTCGTAGACAGCGAGTTATGGCGTTTTTTGTGCGGTGTGCGGTCTTTTTGGTAAAATTTGGGCAAAAAAAATACCTTATCGAGATAACAACAAGTTGTTATCTGATTACCTGAACTTCTCCTCGCTTACCTAGCTTTACGATACTGGAAGGAGTATGAGGCTTATGCTCTTGACGACGAGACCAGCATACATAGTCTACAGCATCAAGAATTTCCTGAGAGATGTCGCAGTAATTCTGTGCCGTAGGTTTGCCACTGATATTGGCACTCGTGCTCACAATAGGCTTCTGGAAGCGATAACAAAGTTGCTTGCTGAAAGGCTCGTATGTTACGCGCATAGCCAAGCTACCATCTTCCGCTACAAGGTTACTGGCAACTCCCGTAGCATCATCAAGAATCACGGTAGTAGGTTTTACAGGCATAGCTGCATCAACAAAATCCCAAGCCACCTGGGGAACATTACGAAAATAACGAGCCATCCTATCGGCAGAATCGATAAGACATATCAAAGCCTTAGAGTCATCGCGCTGCTTAATCTGATAGACCTTAGCTACTGCCTCTGCATTGGTGGCATCGCAACCAATACCCCAAACCGTATCCGTAGGATAAAGTATCACCCCACCCTTACGCATACATTCCACTGCATTTTTAATATCCTGTTCTTGTGTCATTATTTCTGTTTCTTATCATGTGATACATTAAAAAATTCTAACTTTCCACCAATAAACACGTATAGTTAGCTATATCTTTCATGCCATTGAGAAAGTCGCTTGCCTCCATTCGCTTCTTACCACTCAGCTGCAACTCACAAATGTCTAGCCAATAATCCTGGCAAGCCACCTGAAGATGTTTGTTCTCCACACGTAGTGATCCCACGGGGGCCTGTTCACGATGGCATGGTGTAACAGAAGATTTAAATATCTTAAGTACCTGAGTTTTGGCATCACTCTTCTTCAATTCCGTCCAGGCACCTGGGTAAGGAGAAAGACCTCGAACAAAGTCGTACACTTGTTTGGCAGGCTTACAGAAGTCTATGCGACAAGTATCCTTGAATATCTTAGGCGCATTCTTAAGTTCTACGTCTTCACCTATCAACTTTTCCTGTGGCATCGAATCGATATGACCATCAGCAGCTAGAAGCGCATCGATGGTTTCGATAGCCAACTCTGCGCCCAAATGCATCAATCCATCATATACATACTCCACATCGGCCGTATCAGGGATTGGAAAACGCTTCTGCATAATGATACGACCTGTATCTATGTCATGGTCGAGAAAGAATGTAGTGACACCCGTCTCCGTCTCGCCATTGATTACAGCCCAGTTGATGGGGGCAGCACCACGATACTGTGGCAGCAAAGCAGCGTGTACATTAAACGTACCCAAACGTGGCATGGCCCAAACCACCTCTGGCAACATACGGAAAGCCACCACCACTTGAAGGTCTGCCTGATACGAACGCAACTGCTCTACAAACTCCGGGTCTTTCATTTTGACGGGTTGCAACACCGGCAATCCTTGCGACAAAGCATACTGCTTGACTTGCGAAGGCTGCAAAGTATCCTGGTGGCGCCCCACCGGTTTATCGGGCTGGGTAACAACAGCCACCACATTATATCCGCCCTCTACCAGGCGTTTGAGGGATTCCACCGCAAACTCGGGTGTACCCATAAATACTATTTTCAAATCTTTCTTTTCCATTTCCTTCTTCCTATATTAAATCTTTACTCCAACATTCCATGTTTCCATATTTCCATATTTCCATATTTCCATTATTCCGCTGACATATCAGCCACAATCTGGCGATACATCGAATATATCTTGGTACGGCTGATGTAACCTATCAACACCCCTGTAACATCCACCACAGGCAACTGGGCAGCATCCGTCTGGTCGAACTTGCGCATCACCTCATCCATGGAGTCATGATTGCTCAAAACTGCCGATGGAGGCAACATGATTTGCTTGACAGTAAACCTGCCATACAATTCAGTTCGAAAGATGATATGGCGGATACGAGTAATATCAATGATACCCAAGAGTACACCAGCCTTGTCGAGTACCGGCAAGAAGTTATTGTTGCTTCTACTGATTTCCTGTACCAGGTTACCCATCGGCAAGTCTGCATTAACTGGATGATAATCCTTCTCGATTACATCTTGCATACTTAGCAACGTCAATGCAGCCTTATCAATATGGTGTGTCAAAAGCTTGCCCTCACGAGCCAAGCGCAAGGCATAAATACTATGACTCTCAAAGATACTGATGGTAAGATAGGAAGAGATACATACTATCATCAGAGGCATGAAGAGCTGGTAACCACCTGTCAACTCTGCGATGAGGAAGATACCAGTAAGCGGAGCGTGCATCACGCCCGTCATCACTCCAGCCATACCCATCAAGGTAAAATTCTGTTCGGGCACATAAGTGCCTATCTCGTTGACATTCCAAAGGCGAGAGAAAAAGAAACCCGCAAAGCCACCAATAAAAAGGGAAGGTGCAAAGGTTCCACCACAGCCACCACTACCATTGGTTGCCGAAGTGGCAAAAACCTTGGTAAAGGTTACAAGACCGATATAGAGTATCAGCAAATGATCATGCCCGTAGAAGAGGGAATTGCCCATCACTTGCCCCCACTCCGCCTCGCTATTACCCGTCAAAAGAATATTGACAGCCGAATATCCCTCGCCATAAAGCGAAGGGAAAAGGAAGATAAGACTACTCAAGATGATACCACCAAACATCAGTTTGACGTATGGATACTGATTCAGCTTGGCAAAGAATCCCTCACATGCCGACATCGTGCGCATAAAGTAGAGACTCACCAGACCACAGAACACACCGAGCAAGATGCAGGCTGGCGTACGGTCAAGTACCCAAGGATTGGACAGCGTGAAGTCGAACAGCGACTTAGAGCCCATCAAGATATAGGTGAAACAGGTGGCGGTAACGCATGAAATCAAAATGGGGAGCAAAGATGCCATCGAGAGGTCTACCATCAAGACTTCGAGCGTGAAGACCAATCCGGCTATCGGTGCCTTAAAGATACCCGCAATGGCGGCACTGGCTCCACACCCCACCAACAAGATCATGGTCTTCTTGTCCATACGGAAAATCTGCCCCAAGTTGCTACCGATAGCAGAACCCGTCAGCACGATAGGAGCCTCAGCTCCAACGGAACCTCCGAATCCAATGGTGATTCCAGATGCCACCACCGAAGACCAACAATTATGTCCCTTCAGCTTGGAATTCTTGGTAGAGATGGCGTAGAGCACACGAGTGATACCGTGAGAGATATTGTCCCTTACCACATACTTGATGAAGAGCGAAGTAAGATAGATGCCTACGATAGGAAAGAGTAAGAAGAGTAGATTGTAGGTACTCTTATCAAACCCAGAGGTGAGCAACACTTGTATCTCATGCACAATGCCATGGAGGAAGTAGCCTGCCACCGAAGCGAGCAAGCCAATGACGAAAGCCAATATCAAGGTCATCTGACGATCGGAAATATGTTCCTTCTGCCAAGTTACCATCTTAGCAACCCAACCTTGTTCCTGATTTTCTAACAATTCTTCATCCATCTCTTTTGGTATATTTCTATTTGTCCTGTTTGCTGTTTGCTTTTTTATCCTTATCAAAATTCCGAGGTAAAGTGGAACTTGATATGTTCGAAGTCTTGCTGAGCCATACTTAAGACATAGCCAGAGTCTGCGAGGAACACATCTCTACCCTCAATATCCTTAGCCATATACTGGTACTTGCGCTTCTTGAAGTTTTCGAGTTCCTTCTCATCATCAGCCTCTATCCAACAAGCCTTGTGCAAATGAACGGGTTCCCAGCGACACTTGGCATTATATTCATTCTCCAGACGATACTGGATTACCTCAAACTGCAATTGTCCTACGGTACCAACGATGCGACGGCCATTGAACTGATTGACAAACAACTGGGCCACACCCTCGTTCATCAACTGTTCCAATCCCTTCTGGAACTGCTTGCTCTTCATCGGATCATCGTTCTCGATGTACTTGAAGAGGAGTGGCGAGAATGAAGGCAATCCTCGGAAGTGAATCTTTTCTCCTTCTGTCAAAGTATCGCCAATCTTGAAGATGCCATTATCTGGCAAACCTACGATATCGCCAGGGTAAGCTTCGTCGATAGTACTCTTGCGCTGCGCCATAAACTGGGTAGGCGAAGAGAAACGCACAGTCTTGTCCAATCGAACATGATAGTAAGGCTGATTGCGTACAAACTTGCCTGAACATATCTTGCAGAATGCGATGCAAGACCGATGGTTAGGGTCGATATTGGCTGTAATCTTGAAGATAAAGCCCGTAAACTTCGACTCCTCTGGCTCCACCTCACGTTCCTCCGCCTGGGTTGGCTTAGGAGAAGGGGCTATCTGTACGAAGCAGTCCAAAAGTTCCTGGACACCGAAGTTATTCAGCGCCGAACCGAAGAACACAGGAGCTACTTCTGCAGAGCGATAGGTCTCCACATCAAATTCGGGATATACGCCATCCACCAATTCAAGTTCCTCACGCAGTTGGGAAGCCTCACGCTCTCCCACATGCTGGTCTAGTGCATCGGAGTGGATGTCTACCTCTACCTTTTCTGTTACACGCTGCTTGTTAGGCGTAAAGAGGTTCAGCTGTTGCTCATAGATATTGTATACACCCTTAAAACGGGCACCCTGACCGATAGGCCAAGACAATGGGCGAACATGAATCTTCAACTCTTCTTCCAACTCATCGAGCACATCGAATGGGTCTCGACCCTCGCGGTCCATCTTATTGATAAATATGATAACAGGCGTATTACGCATACGACAAACCTCCATCAGTTTGCGGGTCTGCGCCTCCACACCCTTGGCGGAGTCTACCACGATGATGGCAGAGTCTACGGCTGTCAGTGTACGATAAGTATCCTCGGCAAAATCCTGGTGTCCAGGAGTATCGAGGATATTCACCTTGTAGGGGTCGCCAGTCTGTCCGTCAGGAAGATAATCAAACTCCATCACGGAAGTAGACACGGAGATACCACGCTGCTTCTCTATATCCATCCAGTCGGAAGTGGCTGTCTTACGAATCTTGTTATTCTTAACGGCACCTGCCACCTGAATCTGTCCACCGAAAAGGAGGAACTTCTCTGTCAAGGTAGTCTTACCTGCATCAGGGTGAGAGATGATGGCAAATGTTCTTCTTCTTTCTATTTCTTTCATATCTTGTACCTAGTATCCTTAAATATTATCTTTTCTTGATTTTCTTTCTCCTACATCGCATCGTCTTCAAACTTCAGTCCCTCAGTGCGATCCTTGATATAATAATCACTGAGCAGTCCCACGAAAGTAGTGATTTCCTTGATGGCCCGTTCTGTCTCAGGTGTTATCGCCTTCTTCTGCAATCTCAGCATCATCACGCCGTAGAGGGCATCAAGGCAAGTTTCGATTTCATTGAGATTCTTGTCGCCGCGGTTGCGGAGCTCTACGATGAAAGGCAATACCTTGTAGTACTCGGCATTATAGATAGGGAACTTGGTGCTCTGCAAGAGCTGTCCGTGGAGGTCGATGACATCCTGGAGCAACACCCGATTGATGTCCAGGTGTCCCGACTCACGCTTCCCCTCCTCATTCATCATGCGAATGAGATTGCCAAACCAGTCTATCTCCTCATCCTTCTGCTCATCGGTAAAGTGAAACCGCTCAATATAGTTTTTCTTGATGACAGGCAGCGAACAGCCGTAAGCACGGATAATATCTTCTATCTGCCACATATACAAGAGATATTCTGCGATACTTTTTTTTCTTAATTCTTTTGCTACGAACATCGTTATAATTATGTTATAATGTTAAATGTTTGATAGAGCATTCACCATTAGAATTCGGGCAAGTGATAGAGATTAAACACAGTACCTATCAGGGCGATAACCGAAAAGATGATGACCACGCTTCCTATCACCTTATTGATGATGAGGATGCCATTGGCATCAAACTTGCCCCGAATCTTGTCGATGAGCCAGGTGAGCCCAAACCACCACAACAAGGCGCCAAACACGATACTCAGGTATCCCACGCCCATCTCCAACGGCATATCAGGCACCACAAAGGCAAACTGTGCGAAGGTAGCCATAAAGAGGAATACAATGAGCGGATTGGAGAGTGTCACCAAGAAGGCAGTGATACCATTGTGCAGAAGCGTACCCTGCTTATTGCTGCTCTGGTGCATATTCTTCATCGGGTTGCTCTTGAAGCAGTAAATACCAAACACCAACAGCAAGATGCCACCGAAGATTTGCAGATAGAACTTATTCTGCGCATTGTTCACAAAGTCCATCACAAAACTCATACCAAGTCCTGTAAACAGAGCATATACGATGTCGCTACAAGCGGCACCGATACCCGTTACAAAACCATACCAACGCCCCTTATTCAGAGTACGCTGTATACACAAGATGCCCACTGGCCCCATCGGAGCAGAGGCTATCACACCTATGATAATTCCCTTGAATATAAAATCAAGAATATTTATCTCTATTGGAAATGCTAAACTCATAACAGGGGGCAAAGATACAAAATTTCGGGCATATCTAGTAATTTTTTCATCTAAAACTTTTGCTTTGCCTCCTTTTTTCGTTTAAAACTACATATTCTATACGCTTTCCTATATAAACTAGGTGCTTATCCTCACTTTTTCCTCTGAAAAGTTTGTCGGATAAAATCTTTTCCTTACCTTTGTGGCAAAATAACAATGTTCTAACTAATTAAACAATAAAACATGACAACAAACGAATTAAAGCCGTACGTTATCGGACTAGACCTCGGCGGTACCAACTCAGTATTCGGTATCGTAGATTCGCGCGGCGAGATTAAGGCCACAACAGCCATCAAGACTGGCGGTTACGACCGAGCAGAGGATTACGTAAAAGCAGCAGTAGATGCCCTCCAACCTATCATCGACACCGTAGGTGGTATCGAGAAAATCAAGGCGATGGGTGTAGGTGCTCCTAACGCCAACTATTATACGGGAAATATCGAGTTCGCCCCTAACCTTCCATGGGCTCACACAGGCGTTGTGCCATTGGCCAAGATGTTCAGCGACGCACTAGGTGTGCCAGTAGGTATCACAAATGATGCCAACGCTGCAGCTCTGGGCGAGATGACATACGGTGTGGCTCGCGGCATGAAGAACTTCATCGATATTACCCTCGGAACAGGTGTCGGTTCTGGAATTGTAGTAAACGGCCAGATGGTTTATGGTAGCGATGGTTTCGCTGGCGAGCTGGGACATGTATGTATGGTACGTGGCGAGGCTGGTCGTACTTGCGGCTGCGGCAGGAAGGGCTGTCTGGAGGCTTACTGCTCTGCCACGGGTGTGGCTCGCACAGCACGTGAGTTCTTGGAGAAGAGCGACGAACCTTCTGTACTTCGTGACATGAATCCGGAGGAAATTACCTCTTACGATGTGAGCGTAGCAGCCAGCAAGGGCGATGCGTTGGCACTGCGTGTATACGACTTTACCGGCAATATGCTCGGTGAGGCTTGTGCCGACTTCGCAGCCTTCTCCTCACCTGAGGCATTCGTATTCTTCGGTGGTTTGACCAAGGCTGGCGACCTCTTGATGAAACCTATCAAGGAGTCTTACGACAAGCATGTCCTCAACATATTCAAGGGCAAAGCCAAGTTCTTGATATCCACGCTCGATGGCAGTTCGGCAGCCGTACTCGGTGCCAGTGCTGTTGCTTGGGAATTGTAAAGCATAAGCGGATGAAGCTCTTCTTTTCAGATTTGCTTCATCCGCTCTTCTTTTATGGGTTGTTTATTAATCAAAAGATTCTAATTTCATGATGGGGCAAAGGCCACTAACCGACTAGTTCGTATCACTTAGTCTCTAGTCTTACAGTCTTCTTCATCCCAAACTTCTCTCCCTTCACGCTCAACTCTATCTTCTTATCAGCCTGAGTACCGGCGCGAAGTATCACGAGAGCCGAACCCTGGTAGAGATTACGCTCAGCGGTTTTCACCAATTGCTTCTTGCCTATATGAAGCTCATCCGAAGCGATATTGCCATTGTCTACAGCTACGATGTCAGCATTGCCTTTCACCGTAAACACCAACTTATCGAAGGCTTTTTCATCGAGATTGTTCTGCACTCTCCTGCCCTTCTTATCGACAGCATATACTCTGACATGCATCAGGTCTTGCCCGTCAGCGTGCCAAGTCTCCACATCGGGCACAACCTTCAGGGCTACAGCCTCACCAGTGGTCTCCAGTTGATGACGAGCCACTACCTTGCCATCCTTCTTTGCCACAGCCACCAAGGTGCCAGGAGCATAAACAATATCATCCCACTTGATACGAGCACGCTGCTTGGGGTCTTCCGAGTTCTTCTTCACACCCAGGCTCTTGCCGTTGAGGAAGAGTTCCACCTCATCGCCATTGGTGTAAGTATAGAGCGAAACCTTCTCTCCAGCCTCACGATTCCAATTCTCTGAAAGTTTACCGGCCGACACATTGATACCATTCCACTGAATATTCCCTCCAGCCTTTTCTATCACACCGATATGCACAGTGGGCGTATCGCTAAACATGCTCTTTACGAAGTAAGCATCGGGCTTGGGTTGCAGGGAGAGGTCGAAGACGCCTTGGTTCCAGCCCTTTACAGGCCATCCCATACTCTCACCGAGGTAGTCGATGGCACCCCAATAAGCAAGTCCCAGCACCTTGTTGCGATCCATCTCGTAGAAGTTAGGTCCCATGGCGGCTGTGCTTGCTTCGCTCTGATAGAATGTCTTCTCGGGATAACGCTTCATGTCGCCGGGGAAGTACATGTAGCGATAGTTGTAGGAGTTGACCTCCGTCTCCACCGCCAAGTCGGCAGGGATGCTGTCTGTCTCCAGGTTACGGTAACGAGGGTGCATGGCCACGGTGGTCAGGCGAGTATCATCATAACGATGCAAGAGTTCCTTCTGCAACTTGTAGGCAGTAACGCCCCAGTCGTTGAAAGGCAGGTTACTATATTGCTGCAACTCGTTGCCTAGGCTCCAGAGCACCACCGAAGGATGATTGCGGTCTCGCTTCACCCATTCAGGGATATCCTTCTGCCAAAGGCTCTCCCACTCCACTCTGCCACCAGCATACTGGGTGAGCCACTTGTCATAGATTTCATCCACTACCAAGATACCCAATCGGTCACAAAGTTTCAAGAAGTCCTCGCTATAAGGATTGTGTGAGGAACGCACATGGTTGAATCCGAACTCTTTCATCATCTTCAGTCGTTTCTCGATGGCACGAGGATAAGCAGCAGCGCCAAGTGCACCAAGGGTATGATGGTTGGCATAGCCCTTCAGCAATACCTTCTTACCATTCACGAGCAAGCCCTGCTGTGGGTTCATCTCAATGGTACGCACACCAAATGGTTCCTTGATTTGGTCGGCCACATTTCCTTCATTGTCATAGAGCGTCACCTCTGCTGTATATAGATAAGGAGTATCGCAAGACCACAGTTTTGCGTTTGGCAAACTAAGGGTTGGCAATTCATATTCTCTATCACGCCACTTGGCATTGAAATCGATGTCGCTCTTCTGCTGAGCCACCACCTTACCATCAGCATCAAGAATCTTCACCTCTACAGGCATCACGTTTTTGTTTTGACCCTTTGGTGTCTTTTGTTGGTTTACAATCTCAGCCTTTATCTTCACCTCATTGTTGTTCACGGTACGGATGAAGAGTGGATGGCGAGGGAAAAATAACCTCGAATCGGTCACGATGAGGTTGACATCGCGGTAGAGACCAGCGCCAGTAAACCAGCGCGAGTTGTTGGGATCTCTCGTGTCGGCCTTAACGGCAATCTCGTTCACCTGTCCCCATTTCAAGAGCTTGCTCAGGTCTATGTCGAAGCCCAGGTAGCCATAGTCTGTCCCTCCGACACGTTTTCCGTTGAGATAAACATCACCTACCAGCATAATACCCTGGAAGTCAAGCATGATACGCTTGCCCTTCCACTCCTCCTTCGGAGTAAGCTCATAGCGATACCAGCCGATGCCCATCTCCTTGAAACCACGAGGACTCAATCGGCTACGCACATTGCTGCCCGCATCGCTGTTGTCGGGTCGTTCGCTGGCATCAGGAGCCACCCAGTCTTGACCTATCAAGAAGTCATGAGGCAGATTCACCACCTCATCGCTGCCCTTGGAGCTCTTCAGGTTTTCCACTGAGCCTACATCTCCACGATGGAATTGCCACCCATTATTGATATTGATCGTATCTCGCTCCGCCGCCAGCCCAATCATCGGGCAAGCCAATCCTGCCATCAGCAGCGTAGCAAAAAATGTTTTCGATTGATTCATACTTTTAAGTTTTAATATTGAAGGTTGTTTGTAGTAGATCATCATTCGCTATACGTTCTGAAGTCATCAAGGAGAAAACGAATATTCCGTTAGGCGTTCCTACGGATGTGTAATCCGCCGAAACACCTAACGGTCAAAGTATTGAATTCTTCACTCTTCGTTCTTCACTCTTCACTCCCCTTAGTTTCCGTCCGGCTTGGTGACATCCTGTTTCACAGACGGATACCAGACGAACTTATTGTAGTCATCTGGCTTAGAGGGATCAAAATCCTTCCAGTCCGAACGGAGGTATTTCACGATGGGCAAGTTGAGTTGCTTCATGCCCATCACCACCATCTTTGACACCTCGTAGGCGCCGAATGGATTAAAGTGAGTATTGTCCTCCAGAGCCCTCTTCTGCCCGGGGAATGTGTTGGCAGGATAATGCACCAAGGCCTTCTTGCTATTTTGATACCCCAGTGCCTCGA
>CAVKLF010000009.1:0-37159 GCA_963657075.1 bacterium
TCGGAAGCCAAGCTTTCAGAGATTGCCGTCTTATCCAGGAGGTAGAGATTCCAGAGGGCATTACCTCTGTCAAGGATTCCACCTTCTTCAACTGCCGTGCCCTGGCCACCCTGAAGTTGCCTTCCACGCTCCAGACGATAGGCAGCTACGCCTTCTATTACAATGCCCTCAGCAGCGTAGAGATTCCTACGGGAGTAACCGA
The DNA here is from genome assembly GCA_963657075.1 of bacterium. Lineage (GTDB taxonomy): Bacteria > Bacteroidota > Bacteroidia > Bacteroidales > Bacteroidaceae > Prevotella. The sequence continues at coordinate 203 of CAVKLF010000009.1, forward strand.
GATTCCGAGCCGTGCATTCTTTTATTGCACCAAGCTGACCGACGTTTCGCTCCCGGAGACCGTCACCACCTTGGGCGACAAGGCGTTTGCCAACTGCACCAGCTTGCGCGAAATCACCCTGCCAGCCAGTCTGACCACCATGGGATTCAACGTGTTCTACAGCTGCAGTAAGCTCACCAAGATACACTTGAAGAGCACGACACCGCCCACCCTCAATGTGAGTCTCGACAGAAAGACGGCTACCTATTACATTCCTAAAGGCAGCCTCCAGGCTTACCAGCAGGCCGAGTACTGGAAGGACATTACTAACTACGTAGAAGAATAACAGTCATGAAGAAAAATATCATATTGCTCTCTGCCCTCTTGATGGCATCCGCCACCTATGCACAGGATGTCATAACGGGTGTCGTCGTAGATGACAATGGCGACGAACTCATCGGCGCAACCATCAAGCCTACCAACGGCAAAGGCGGAGTTACGACCAACATGGATGGTAAATTTACCCTGAATGCCGACAACTCCGTGAAGAGTTTTGTCGTATCCTATGTAGGCTACACCCCCAAGGTCGTAAAAATCAACCCTAAGAACAAAACTTACAAGATAGCCCTACAGCCCGATGCCCACTCCATCAAGGACGTGGTGGTTATCGGTTACGGTACCGTGAAGAAAGGCGACGTAACCGCCTCCGTCTCCAAGGTAGATGGCGAAACCATCGAAGACCGCCCCAATACCAATGTGGCATCCCTGTTGCAAGGTCAGCTGGCTGGTGTGGAAATACGCAATACCAGCGGCGCTCCTGGTGGCGAGACCACGGTAAACGTGCGTGGTAGCGTTACCCTGAACGACCCTGAGTCGACAGGCGACTTTACCGACAACACCAACCCCCTGTATGTGGTAGACGGCATTCCGATGGACGAGAGCTTCGAGCTTTCCGACTTGGATGCGCACGACATCGCCTCCATCGAGGTGCTGAAGGACGCCAGTTCCAGTGCCATCTATGGTAGCCGAGGAGCCAATGGCGTCATCATCGTGACCACCAAGGGCACCCAGAAGCAAGGGCGATTCAGCATCTCAGCCACCGCCAACTTCTCTTTGCAGCAGGTAAACCGCACCCTCGACGTAATGACTGGGTCGGAATGGGCACAGTGGATGAGCAAGATTACCGACAACCGCTACGTGAACCAATTTGGAAGCATCGGGGCGCAGAGCGGAGACGGCGAGGTAATCAAGAGTCTGCTAAACGGCCATGCTGCCTATACCGACTACACTACTTACCGAGGCGACATGCGCTGGAACATTCCCGGACATCCCGGCATTACTTACATCGACTGGCAGAAGCAGATGTTCCGCCTGGCTCCACAGCAGCAGTACGGCATTGCCGCATCGGGCAGCACCAAGCAGGGCAGCTACCGCATCTCTGTAAACTACACCGACCAAGACGGTATTATCAAGGGCACGGGCTACCAGCGCATCTCTGCCAGCCTCTCGGGGCAGACCACCGTCAACAAGATTACCTTCGGAGTCAGCTCGGCTCCCTCGCTGGCCGTTTATACGGGGCCTTCCACCTCGGGAGGCAGCAGCAGCGACAAGACCAACCTCGGCATCCTTACCATGGTGCCTATCGCCGAGGCCGATGCAGGAGTCTATACAGGCAGTTATCCTTACGACAACTACGCCTGGGCTTCCAAGACGGCAAGCAATGCCTACGTGAAGTTGGAGCGCATCAAGCGCGAAAGACAGGTGTTTAACCTGCGCTCTACCGCCTTTATCAACGTGGATGTGATGAAGGGTCTGAAGGCCCGACTGACGGGTAGCTGGAACATGCGCCACGAGGCAAGGCGCAACTTCATCCCTTCCAACACCGTGAGCAACTACTACTACGTAGGCGAGGGAGTGAACAGTTCGGCTTACTGGTGGGATAAGAAAAACCACAGTTTTACCCTGCAGGCACAAGTGGATTACAACAAGAAGTGGGGCAAGCACTCGCTCGGTGCCATGGCGGGCTGGTCTTTGTCTGCCTCCATGTACGCAGACGATATCCGAACCGAGGCAGAGAACTTCGTGGGCGACGGCATCGAGAGCTTTACCCATGCCACAGCCGACATCACGAGCGTGAAGAACTCGATTACCACCAATAGCCACATGGTGTCGTATTTTGGCCGTGCCATCTACAATTACAACGACCTCTACCTGCTCAATGTAAGCCTTCGTAGAGACGGCAGCAGCAAGTTTGGACTCAACAACCAGTGGGCCACATTCCCCGCATTCTCTGCCGCCTGGCGAATTTCCAACGAGAAGTTCTGGCCGAAGAAGTTCTTTGTAAACAGTGCCAAGGCCCGCTTGAGCTACGGCCTTAATGGCCGCAACAATATCCGTACCGACGCCATCCGTACCACCTTGACGCCTAAGGTGTACTACTTCGGCGACAACCGTTCGCGCGGTTACGGGCTCAACAACATGGGCAACAACGACCTGGGCTGGCAGAAGGTAGACTCCTGGGACGCAGCCCTCGACCTCGGATTCTTGAAAAACCGCCTGTCGCTCTCGGTAGACTATTACTACAAGCGCACCCGCAATCTGCTGTACCAGTTGTCGCTTCCAGCCATCAGCGGTTACAGCAAGGCGTACTTCAACATCGGCAGCATCGCCAACAAGGGTGTAGACCTGGAGATGCGTTCCATCAATCTAGTGAAGCCACTGAAGTGGGTTACCACGCTTAACCTGGGCTTCCAGAGCAGCAAGGTGCTCAATCTGGGCGGCAACGACAAGATAGAGAGCGGCTATAATGCCCGAGGCGGCGGTGGCAAGACCCAGATACTCGAAGTGGGGCGTGCGGTAGGCGACTACTACCTCTACGATGCCATCGGCGTATTCCAGAGCCAGGAAGAGCTGGACAACTATCCGCACATTACAGGTGCTACCGTGGGAAGCATCAAGCTGCGCGATACTGACGGCGACGGCAAGATTACTTCCAAAGACCGCATCTATGCAGGAAACCCACGCCCAGACGTAACCTTCGGACTTATCAACAACTTCCAGTGGAAGAACTGGAACCTCAACGTGACCGTAACCGGACAGTTTGGCGGAAAGATATTTGCCGCCACAGGCTTTACCGGTCCGCTCGACTCACCTCTGGGCAAGACCCCTACCAAGAACATGATGTCGTGGTTCCAAGACATGTATTACTCCGAGCAAGAGCCAGGCAATGGCAGCGTGCCTAGCGTATGGACGGCTACGGGCTACGGCAATACCACCCGCAACCTGTACAGCAGCGACTACATCAAGTTGCAGAACATTACGCTGGGTTACCTGTTGAAGCTTTCGCCCAAGGCCATCGTGAGGAGCCTCACCTTCCAACTCAGCGTAGAGAATGCCCTGCAGTGGGACCGCTACGATGCAGGCTACTCGCCCGAGGGAGCCATTCGTACCTCATCTACCAGTACTTACGACGAGGTGGCTTATCCACAGGCACGCATTTACTGTTTGGGACTGAAGTTGAACTTATAAAGCAAAAGTTACGATATGAAAATCAATTATCAATTAAGCATATTGGCACTCGCCTCTGCCCTCACGCTGAGCAGTTGCAGTGATTTCCTTACCATAGACGTTACAGAGTCGGTGTCCGACCGTGACTTCTACCAGAACCAGGTGCAGATGGAGCAGGCCATGGTGGGCCTTTACCAGTCTCTGCTGGTATTGCCCAAGTACCGTTTCCAGATGAGCGAGCAGCGGTCTGACAACGTATGGGTAGAGAAAAGCTCCACCAGCGGCAATTACCAGATAGCCTATTTTCTGAACTCCGAGTTGAGCAGCAATTCTACCGTGCTCGCAGCCTGGACCGACCTGAGCCTTACCATCGCCACCGCCAATGCCATCCTCGACCGCATCGACGGCGTTACCTTCAGCCAGGAGATTTACAAGAACGAGTACCGTGCCGAGGCTCGCTTTATCCGGGCATTGGCTTACTTCGACCTGGTAAGATACTTTGGCAATGTGCCCATCGCCCTCACCTCGCTCAACGATGACAAGTCGTTCCAGGTAGGCTTGTCGCCAGCCAAGGACGTGTACGAGCAGGTCATCGTGCCCGACTTGCAGTATGCTGTGGAGCACCTCCTCGACACACCAGCCAAGTACGATGGCGACGAGACCACTGCCATAGGCCGTGCCTCCAAGATGGCAGCCAAGGCCTTGCTGGGCGAAGTGTACCTTACCATGGCAGGCTTCCCCGTGCAAGACGAGAGCAAGAAGCAGCTGGCCAAAGACCTCTTCAAGGAGGTGATAGACTCCACCTACGCACAGGGCAAAAACTGGGCTGCAGACATGGCGGAATGGAACAAGATGTGGATTCACGAGAACGACAACAAGTACTTCCTCTTTGAGATACAGTACGCTACCGACAATGACATGTCGGAGGGCAACTGGGTAACTCCGCTCTCGGTAGATGCCTGGCACGGCACCTATTATGGCGGCAGCAAGGGGCAGCTCTCGGCTGGCAGTTACCTCTACGGCTATGTAGAGCCTACCCTGCGCAACCATTTCCTGGAGAAGGCAGAAGACGGAACTTACTTAGACCAGCGATGCGAGGGAACCATCACGGTAAAGAATGCCAAGGGACAGGCCATCGACCCTACCTCTACCAATATCTTCTATTTCTCCAAGTTCTGGGAGCATAAGGTGAAGAGAGAGGCGGCTGGCTACACAGACATGTCGGGTTCGCTGAACGCCAATATCTACACCTGGCCTCAAAACTTCCCCATCGAGCGCATCGAGAACATCATGCTCTATTACGCAGAGGTGGCTGGGCAGACGGAAGGACTTCCCTACCTGAATGCCATCCGCACACGTGCCGGACTTGCCGCTTACACCGACGAGGACTTCGAGTCGGAGGAAGACTACCAGACCGCTGTGGCCAATGAGAGAAGGTACGAACTGGCGGAGGAAGGCTTCAGGTGGTTCGACTTGGTACGTCGCAATGAATGGCAGACGGCGCTCAAGAATATGTTCCTCGATGACAGTGAGGGCGTAGATAACGATGCCTTGGCGGGCTATTCGCTGAACGTGCTCTCCTATACCTACATCTACCCGATACCACTGACACAGGTAAACCTCAAGGAGGGACTGTACAACCAGAACCCAGGGTACGACGAATAATCACCTCATAGCAAAATACTAACAACTTTCGTATGAAGAAACATTATATCATTCTCTTGTTATCCCTGATGGGGATGAACGGCCATGCAGCCGACTTCGTGTGGTACGATGGGCATCGAGACATTACCTTCCAGGTAGATGGCGCATCATCGCCCGTAGTAGGCATCGCCCTCGACCTGTTCAAGTCCGACCTCCGTCAGGTAACAGGCAAGCAGCCCCAAGCCGTAGGCAAGGACGCTACCATCCGCATCGTACAGCTAGACAAGGCGAGCAAGAAAACCCTCGCCACACTGCGCAAGCAGAATGTGCCCGTCGACGAGCTGCAGCAGAAGATGGATGCCTTCTACCTGGCGGTGGGCAAGGAAATCACCATCGTGGGCAACAATGGCCGAGGCACTGCCTACGGCATTCTCGAACTTTCCAGAAAGGCAGGGGTAAGTCCCTGGGTATGGTGGGGCGACGTTACGCCCGACAAGAAAAATGTACTGAAGCTGGAAAGCGGTTTTACCACCCTGCAAAGTCCCTCTGTGGAATACCGGGGCATCTTCCTCAACGATGAAGACTTTACCCTGCGCAACTGGAGCAACCGCTTCTTCGAGAAAAACAAAGACAAGGGCCACATAGGCCCCAAGACCTACAAGAAGCTCTTCGAGCTGATGCTCCGCCTGCGTGCCAACACCATTTGGCCAGGAATGCACACGGGCACTACCGCCTTCTTTAAGGTGAAGGGCAACAAGGAGATGGCCGACAGCTGCGACATCGTGGTAGGCACATCCCACTGCGAGCCCCTGCTGCGCAACAATGTGGACGAGTGGAGCGTGAGCGAGCGCGGACGCTACAACTACATCATCAATAAGGAGGCGGTGCAGAACTACTGGATAGAGCGACTCAAGGAAGTGGCTGGCCGAAACAACTACTTCTACACCATCGGCATGCGAGGCATCCACGACGGCCACATGGAGGGCGTGCGCACCATGAAGGAGAAGACTACCGCCCTGCAGCAGGTAATCTACGACCAGCGCGACTTGCTGCGCACGTACATCAATAAGGATGTAGAACAGGTGCCCCAGGTATTCGTGCCCTACAAGGAGGTGCTGCAGATCATGGAGAACGGACTGGACGTGCCCGAGGATGTTACCCTCATGTGGTGCGACGACAACTTTGGCTACATGACCCGTCTGAGCAGCGCCGAGCAGCAGAAGCGCAAGGGTGGGGCAGGCGTATATTACCACCTCAGCTACTGGGGGCAGCCTCACGACTATATGTGGCTTACCACCGAGCAGCCCGGACTCATCTACAATGAGATGAAGGAGGCCTACGACCACCAGGCACGCAAGCTCTGGATAGTGAATGTACACGAGCCCAAGGTGTCGGCCTACGACCTGGAGCTGTTTCTGGACATGGCGTGGAACATCAACTCCGTCAGTGCCAACTCCCTGGAGCAGCACTTGCAGACGTGGCTTGCCACCCAGTTTGGCGAGAGCGTGGGCAAGAAGTTGCTGCCCGTCATGAAGGAATGGTACCGCTTGGTAGGCATTCGCCGCCCCGAGTTTATGGGATGGAGCCAGACCGAGCTAGACAAGAAGAAGTATCGCCGTGGATGGTCGCCCGTAGTAGACACCGAATTTTCCATGGTAGAGTTTGGCAACGAGATGGACCGCTATCTGTCCGACTATGCTCGCGTAGTGAGCCAGGTAGACGAGATAGCCCGCGACGTAAAGCCCAGCCTGAAGGATGCCTATTACGCCGCCGTAACTTACCCCATCAAGGCCTCTTCTGCCATGGCTACCAAGATGCTGGAGGCACAGAAGGCTCGCCGCACGGGCGATGAGCAGGCTGGCAAGAAGGCCATGGCGGCTCACGAGGAGATCATCTCGATGACCCGATACTACAACAATGAGCTGGCCGGTGGCAAGTGGAAGTACAATATGTGCTGGAATCCGCGCGAGCTCCTGGTGTTCAATCCTCCAGCCCTTACCGATACGCTGCCCCAGGTAAACCTGCAGTCGCTCTCTGCCGACCCTCGCGAGTACATTGCCCGAAACGCTTGTCGCTACACCCACGCCGATGCCTCTGTGAGCACAGTAGAAATGCTGGGCCACAGCATGAAGGCGGTAAAACTGCCCAAGGGCTGCACCGTAACCTACGACTTCGAGACCCAGAGCGAGGGAGAGGCAGTGCTCTACACGGCCTTGATACCTACCCAGCCCAATGATAAGGGCGACCTGCGTTACAGCGTCTCCATCGACGGGGCGCAACCCGTAGTGATCTCGCTCAAGGAGAAATTCCGCAGCAAGAAGTGGAAACTCAACGTGTTGCGCGGACAGGCTCTGTACCAGACACCGACCACCCTCAAGAAGGGCAAGCACACCTTGAGTATCAAGGCACTGGACAATCATATCCTCATCGACCAGTGGATGATAGACTTCGCCCCCAGCAGGTCTTTCTACGTAATACCAGCCCAGCAGTAAAAACTGCTGGGTACTTATCTAACGAAAATACAAAGAAAACACAATATGAAAAAAATATTTTGTAGCTTAGCCATGCCCCTCATCCTGCTCACTCCTGCCCAGGCAGGGGTGAGCATAGGAGAGGGGATAGTAAGGGGAGTGGAGCAAGTTTCGCTCAACGGCCTGTGGGATTTCCAGCTGAACGGTGGCACATGGAGCAAGATCCAGGTGCCTGGCAACTGGGAGATGCAGGGATTTGCCGACCCCCAGTACGCCAAGAAGCTAGTCAAGTCGTCGGCAGTTTACCGCCACACCTTTCGCGTGCCCTCTTCCTGGAAGGGGCAGCTGGTAAGGATTACCTTCGACGGGGTAAACTATGGCTACAGCTTTTCGGTAAACGGTAAGGAGGTGGGTACCTTCCGCAGCAGTTATACGCGCCGCAGCTTCGACATTACCCAGCTCGTAGAGTACGACCGCGACAACAGCATCGAGGTGAGGGTGGAAACCCATCCCCGGGGCTACCTCTTCGACGTAAACGACGACTGGTCGCTGAGTGGCATTTCACGCCCCGTCTATCTTTCTACCGTACCCCAAGACCACATCGAAGACTTTACGGTAACTACAGCCGTAACTGGGCACGATGCCCAGGTAATGGTAAAGAGCGACTTCGTGGCCAACGGCAAGAGCAAGGCTAGGGTAGAGGGCGACATCCTCGACGCTATGGGCAAGATAGTGGGCAAAATCAACGAGCCCCTGCACGATGCCCATCTGTGGACAGCCGAGACACCTTATTTATATACGCTCAGGCTGAGGCTGATGAACAAGAAGAAGGTGCTGCACCAGGTGGAGCGCAAGATAGGCATCCGCCAGATAACCTGGGACCAGGCTACACTCAAGGTAAACGGCCAGCCCATCAAGCTGAAGGGAGCCAACCACCACGACATCAGCCCCGTAAACGGCAGAGCCATCACCGACGAGGAACTGATGCAAGACATGCAGCTGATGAAGAAGGCCAACATCAATGCCATCCGCATGTCGCACTATCCCCCCTCCGAGCGCCTGCTGGAGCTTTGCGACTCGATGGGCATGTACGTGATAGACGAGGTGCCCTACGGATTTGGCGATGAGTGGCTGGGCAAGAACGAGTACCTGCCCGACCTGCAGGAGCGCGCCTACTACACGCTGCTGCGCGATAAGAATCACCCCTCCGTCATCATCTGGAGCGTGGGCAACGAGAACCCCGTAACGCGCATCGGACTGGAGACGGGCAAGTATGTGTACCGTACCGACCCCACGCGCCCCTACGTGTTCCCCCAGACCCACAAACCCTTCTATAAGATGTTTGGCGGCGACTACGACTCGCTTACCATGTACTCGCTGCACTATCCTGCCCCCACCGAGCTGAAGAAAGTGGCGCAGGAAACCCGCTTCCCGGTAATGCACACCGAGTATGCGCACGCCCTGGGGCTCGACTTCGGGCAGATGCAGGACGTAGTGGAACGCTGGTACCGATACCCCCAGCTGGCAGGCGGATGCGTATGGATGCTCTTCGACCAGGGCCTACTGCGCAAGAGCGAGAAGGCGATAGACAAGAATGCCTACACCCCCTACGCCTGGCCAGACGAGCACACCTACTACGATACCTACGACGACTATGGTGCCGACGGCATACTCTATGCCAACCGTTTGCCGCAAGCCGACTACTGGCAGGTACGCAAGGTGTACAGCCCGGTGGTAATGCAGTTGCGCAACTACAAGAAGGATGTGGCACAGATAAGAGTTATCAACCGATACGACTTTACCGACCTGAAGGATGTCAAGCTATCGTGGAAGCTCAAGTCGGACAATGAGGAGTTATTGCGCGGCGACCTGAGCCTGGCGTGTGCCCCCCACGATACGGCTACCGTAAGGATAGAAGGATGCAAGATACCCGCAGGCACCCTAGCCTGGCTCGAAGTAGAGGCGAAGGATGCGGCAGGCGAGAGCATTACCGAGCAGCGTTTCCGCCTGGACCACCTTTCGCCCGAGGGCATCGTAGAGCACCTGGGCATCCAGCCTGTCCCAGCGGAATGGGACAAGAAGCAATGGATGGCCTACCTGAAAGCCCATGCCTATGCACGAGTAGGAAAAAAGAGGGGGATGAGCGAGACCGCTGCCGAGAAGACGGAGCGCAAGTTGTGGCCCAAGAACATCTTGCCCGTTAGCCAGATAGCCCTCGCATCGGCTAAGGCAGACAGCCTCGTGTACGACTGTACCTTCGACTGCGATACGGCAGGATATGTAAAGGGAACCATAGCCCTCGTAAAGGGCGAGAAGGGCGAAACGAGAGTGCATTACTCCCTTGTGCCGCACGGCAAGGGGCAGATAGTGGAGGCAGGGCTCACCCTGCGCATGCCTGCCACGGTTACCGCCAGATGGATAGGTCAAGGTCCCTATGCCTGCTATCCGGGCAAGAACAAGCTGGATGAGTTTGGCGCTTGGCAGCTCAATGCCGACGACGTCTACTTCCCTGGCAATAGAGAGGGCGTAAGCGTGATGCTGCTAGACGAAGGCAAGGGTTGCGGAAAACTGCTGTACTCCCAGGGCAAGGCTGCCCACATGGCACTGGAGCGATACAATGGCGAAGTGTACGTAAGCCACAATATGGCAGTGAGCAAGCCCTACAATAAGTCTAACCGCCCTAGCTACGTACACCTCAAAGACCAGCCCATGAAGGGCAGCTTCTCTATCGTGAACGTGAGCGGCCACTGGAGCCAGCAGATGGTACAGATGTGGGGGAGGCCAGAAGATAAACCAGAGAGCTACGCTCCCTTCTATCATTCTTACGACCAGTAGGGCTTCTATTGCCCCAGGTCTACTTCCATCTTCTTCAGCTCCTTCAAGAATCGGTGCCTGTACAGGATGCCTGCGGCAGTAAGACCGAAGGGGAAGGCTATCCAGATGCCCAGGATGCCCAGCCCGCAGGGGAAGCCCAGCGTGTAGCCCATGGGCAGGGAGATGACGAAGTAGGCGATGAAGGCGTACGTTACCATCGGTCTTACGCAGGCGATGCCTCTCAGGGCATTGGCAAAGGTATATTGCAGTCCGTCGCCAAACTGGTACACCATGAGCATGATGATGAGCATGGCCACTATCTGCTGCACCTCGGCGTTGTCGGTGAAGAGGGCGCCCATCTGGTGGCGCAAGAGCAGGATGGGCAATCCCATAACCAGGGAGAAGAGCAGGTTGAGGCGGAAGCCATCGTTGGCATTTCGCCTCACCGCCACCAGGTCTTTCTGTCCTACGAAGTGGCTCACACGTATCGCCATCGCTGCCGCCATGCCCGAGAGCACGAGGTAGAAGAGCTGGGAGATGGTAATCATAATCTGGTGGGCAGCCAGTGGGATGGTGCCTAGCCAGCCTACCATCACGCAGCTCAGCGTAAAGGCTGCCGACTCCATCGCCAGCTGCAGCGCCACGGGCCATCCCAGGCGGTTCATCTCCTTGAAGTCGGCCTTGTTTACGCAGCTCGCCATCATGTCGCGCCTGTACACCTTAAAGGTATTCTTGCCCCATACTATCGCCACCATCGCTATCGCCATCAGTATGCGCGAGACCATGGTGGCGATTCCTGCGCCCAGCAGTCCTAGTTCGGGGAAGGGACCTACGCCGTAGATGAGCAGCCAGTTGCCCAGTATGTTGGCGATGTTGCCGGCTATCATCACCCACATGGCCACCTTGGTATGCGTAATGCCGTCCAGGAATTGCTTCATCGTATTGAATACGCCTACAAACAGCACCGAGAAGAGATTGACGAGGAAGTAGGGGCGGATGAGTGCCAGCAGCTCCTCGGGCTGCCCGATGCGCCCCAGATTGAAGTAGAGCACCGTCATCGCGAGGGTGAGGATGATGCCTACCATCATGTTGGCGAAGAGCGAGTTGCGCACCTTTTGCCCTATCATCTCCGTGCGCTCCATGCCGTACAGCCTGCCGATAACGGGGGTAAGACCGTACGAGAAGCCCATGTACGAGATAAGCCCCAGCGTAAAGATATTGTTTACGAGTCCTGCCGCCGCCAGCTCTTGCGTGCTGTGGTGGCCTATCATGAGTGTATCGGCGAAGCCCAGCACAATGGTGCCCAGCTGCCCGATGATAATGGGGAAGCCGATGGATAGCAGTTCCTTGTAATGATGTTTCTTAGCGATGGTAGAGTTATTGTTCATCAGATTTTCCTATTTTTTAGAGTGCTACAAAGTTACAAAAATTAGGGGAAATACGCAAATATTATGGAGACATTTTTTCCCAATTAGGGAAATATTTTTCTCCAATTAGAGAAAATTTTTTCTCCCATTAGGGAGTGATTTTGCTAGTTTTCCGATTCATGGTGCAAAGATACAAAATCCGCCATCGGCGGTTGGCAGATGGCGGATAATAGCGTACGATTACTGATCTGTGGAAACATCTAGTGATGATAAAAAAAAACTTGGTGCATCCTATTCTCATTTCCTGTTGTCTCTTTTTGTCTCTGTTGTCGTAAACTCATCAAATCATAGTCGTAACCAATCCAATGTTACGCCAATAGAGCTTTTTATGAGTAGAGTATTTACGACAACAGAGACCATAAGAGACAACATAAAAACTGTACCAACTGATTTTTTTACTATTACCTAACGGGGGATTTTTCCCAATATACCGTTCATTTCCTTCCATGTGAGGTCGGGATATAGGCGTTTTGCCTCGCTAATGTGTGCTTCGAGTACAGAAAACAGCATCGGCAACATGGGGGCGTGCATGTCCTTCGACACCTGTGAGAGAAGTATTTTGACACATTTTGTGCCTTTTTCGAGCCGAGGCATCTTTGTGGAGGCCGTTTTTGCTGATGTTATAATTCGAATTTTTCATCTTTTTTCGTTTTGTTGTAATACTTACGATTTCTTTGATGTGAGTTAAGTCGTTCATATATAGCCTTTTAGAAGAAAGTAGACTGTGGCTTGGAATTACAATTACAGTATTACAGTTATTTTTTCAAGCAATTTTCATTTTCAATTTTTCTTTTTATATATTATATAACTTATTAATAATCAAGTATATATATAATATAAAAGAAAGAGGTGCGTGTTCGTTTTCCTTGTTGTAATAACTGTAATAACTGTAATTGTAAGCTTGTCAGGAAGTGATCCAACGCCCACTTTCTCTCCAAGGCCATTTTACCTTTAGTCTCCTCGTCTCCCTCCAATGCCTCATATTGAGCATGGTGGCGAGTACGCTCTTCTCTAGAAAGGGAAGAGGAGCGGCAATACGAAGGTCATTACGATGCCGATGATGAGCTGCAGGGGCAAACCTACCTTGATGTAGTCGATGAAGGTGTATTGGCCAGCCTTCATCACCAGCGCATTGGGCGGAGTGGAGAAGGGCGAGGCGAAACACATGCTGGCTCCTAGGGTAACGGCGAAGAGGAAGGCATAAGGACTTACGCCTAGCTGCTGGGCTGCCACAAGGGCGATAGGCGCCATCAGCACTGCCGTGGCGGTATTGCTGATAAACATCGTGAGCAGCGAGGTGGTAAAGTAGATGCCTGCCAGCAGCGCCGTGGGCCCCATCGCCCCTAGATGGTCTACCAGGGCCTGCGACACCATCGCCGAGACGCCCGTCTTCTCTAGCGCCGTAGACATCGGCATCATGGCGGCTATCAGCACGATGCTCTCCCAGTTGATAGTCTTGTAGGCTGCCTCTACATTGCGGAAGCAACCGGTAAAGACGGTGAGCAAACCGGCGATGATAACTGCCGTAACGGGGGCTACGGGGATAAAATCGAATACCATCATCGCCACCATCAGCAGCATGATGGCTGCTGCCATAGGGGCCTTGTAGTCGAGGAGCACCTTGTCGGCAGATTTCTCTGGCTGGCCCAGCACCACCCAGTTGTCGCTGTCGCTATTGATGTGGCTCAGGTTCTTCCAGGTACTCTGTACGAGGAGCACGTCGCCCTTATGCAGTTTGCGGTCGATGATGCCCTCGGTAATGTATTCGCTCTCGCGCTTGATGCCCAGGATGTTGATGCCGAAGCGGTTGCGCAGGCGCAGCTCCTTGATGGGCAGACCTACGAGCTGGGAGGTAGGCATGACCACGATTTCGGCCAGTCCGAGGTCGTAGAAGTCTATCTTCACATTCTTGATGCGCTTCAGCGAGTAGTCGGCTGCCATCTGCTGGATGGCTTCCTGCCGGCCCATCAGGTATAGGATGTCTTCCTCCTGTATGATGCTGTCGCTCCAGGGCATGTGCTGGTTAACGTCCTTCATCAGCCCCAGGCGCGACTTCTTCTCGTTTCTTATCTCGATGATGCTGATGCCGTAGCGGCGCTGGGCGTCTATCTGCTTGAGCGTCTGGCCTACCATCTGGCTATGGGCGGGCACTACGTAGCGGTACAGATTGTCGAGCAACTGGTATTCGCTCACCAGGTCGTGGAGCGATTTCGCCTTTTCGCCCCTCTTGCCGCCGCTGTTCTTCTTATTGAGAAAGAGACGGCTCAATGGCAGCAGCACCACGATGCCGATGATGAGCACGATGATGCCGATGGGCAGGAAGGAGAAGAAGGCGAGTGGCTCGTAGCCAGCCTCGGTGAGCGTCTCGTCGATGACGAGGTTGGGTGGCGTACCGATGAGGGTGAGCATGCCGCCCAGGCTGCCTGCGAAGGCCAGGGGCATGAGGAGGCGCGACGACTGCAAGCCCGAGGAGGCTGCGATGCTCATGATGATGGGCATCATGAGGGCTACGGTGCCCGTATTGCTCACGAAGGCGCCGATAACGGAGGTAACGACCATCACGAGCAGGAAGGTGGCAGTCTCATTGCCGTGCGAGAGCGCCATGAGCTTATTGCCCGTAAGCTTGGCCAGCCCCGTCTGCATGATGGCTCCGCCCACCACAAAGAGCCCTATCATCATCACTACGATAGGGGATGAAAAACCTGCCAGGGCTTCTGCCGGCGTAAGGATTCCGAAGATGAGGAGCGCAGCCAGAGATGTGAGCGCCACGATGTCGGCTCTCACCTTGCCCCAGATGAAGGCGGCTACGGTAAGGATTAAAATGATAAGTGTTACTGTCATATAGGGCAAAGTTACGATTTTCTGTCGAAAGTATGGCGCAAAGGAAAGATTTTTTTTATTCTTTTATGTTTTCCTTAGCCTCGGGCTTCGGCACAAAGCCGAGAATGGCCACCAGGCAACTCATCAGCGGACTGATGATATTGAAGAAGCAGAAGGGCAGATAGACCAGCGTAGGGATGCCGAGCACCGTGCTCTGCGTCATTCCGCAGGCCGTCCAAGGCACCAGCACAGAGGTAACCGTGGCACTGTCTTCGGTGCTTCGGCTCAGCAGCTCGGGCTTGTAGCCACGGGCAGCGTACTCGTCTTTGTAGATGCTGGCGTTCATGATGATGCTCAGGAACTGGTCGCCCATCACGAGATTGAGCAGCACGCCCGATGTAACGGTAGAGCATACCAACGACACGGTGCTGTGGATGCTACGCAGCAGCATCTTGGTAATGGCGTGGAGCATGCCGCTGGCCACCATGCACGAACCGAAACACATGGCGCAGAGGATGAGCCAGATGGTGTCGAGCATGCCTGCCATGCCTCGGGTGGCCACCAGGTCGTTGATGTTGGCCAGTCCGCAGTCTACCTGCGTATGGGTGTAGCAGGTGGTCATGATGCCCTCGAAAAGGCTCTTGGCCGAAATCTCCGTCTCGCCCGCTATCTTTACCAGCACCTCTGGCTGCAGGATGAGGGCGCAGATGCAGGCGGAGAGGGCGGAGAGGAGCAGGGTGATGAGCGAGGGCGTCTTGCGATAGATGAGCCAACCGGTAAAGAGGGGCACCAGCATCGTGCAGAGCGAGATGTGGAAGCCGTGGTCTAGCCCCGTAAGGTACTGGCTGATCTCTACGGGCTTGCTGTCGTAGCAGAGGCCGATAACGAGGTAGATGAGCAGAGACAGCAGCATGCTGGGCACGGTGGTGTAGAGCATGTAGCGGATGTGGACGAAGAGGTCGGCGCCTGCGATGCTGGAGGCCAGCACGGTAGTATCGCTCATAGGCGAGAGCTTGTCGCCGAAATAGGCGCCCGAGATGATGGCTCCGGCGGTGTAAGGCGAGGGAATGCCAAGGGCGTCGCCGATGCCCATGAGGGCAATGCCGATGGTGGCGATGGTAGTCCACGAGGTGCCGGTCATCACAGAGATGATGCTGCTGATAATGCAGGCGCAGGGCAGGAAGAAGGTGGGCGACATGATTTGCACACCATAATAAATGAGGGTGGGAACCACTCCGCTTATCATCCATGTGGCCGACATCATGCCGATGAGCAGGAGGATGAGGATACTCACGCCAGCATCGCCCACGGTCTTCTTGATCATCTCCTCGAAGATGCTCCACTTCATCTTGTAGATGGCCATTCCTAGCGCCACGCACACGGCGGTGGCTATCATGAGGGCTACCTGGGAGGCTCCTGAGAGGGCATCGTCGGGGAAGAGCTTTACTACCAGGACGATGAGGGTGATGAGTACCATGAGGGGTATCATCGAAATGATTGGGTTGGGTCGTTTCTGTTCCATTTTTTCTGTTTTCTCTCTTATATGATTTCTTGATTCTCTTATATGATTTCTGTTTTCTCTATTCTGATGAATTAGCTTGCGGGATTGATAAATCGCAAAGTTACTAATTTTTATCGTATTTGTCGTAATTTGGCGATATTTTTTTTATTCTTTAATATTTTTCTGCGCAAAAACTTTCGACTTGTAACTTTTCGCCTCCCCCATCGCCAGTCGTTCCAGCAGATTCATCTTTCCATCTTTCCATCTTTCCATATTTTCATCTTTCCATATTTTCATATTTCCATATTTCAATATTTCCCAAGGGTTATTTTTCACTAAAAAACACCCGAAACATTTTGTAGTCTCCATCTTTTATACTATCTTTGCATTATGGAAAATGAAAACATCAAAATAGCAGTAGCAGGCACAGGCTATGTAGGACTAAGCATCGCCACCCTGCTGAGCCAGCACCACGAGGTGACGGCAGTAGATGTAGTACCCGAAAAGGTGGAGCTCATCAACCAGCGCAAGTCGCCCATACAGGACGAGTACATCGAGAAATACCTGGCAGAGAAAGACCTCCACCTGAAGGCCACCACCGACGGCAAGTCGGCCTATAAGGACGCTGACTTCGTAGTCATCGCCACCCCCACCAACTACGACCCCGTGAAAAACTACTTCGACACATCGCACGTAGAGGAGGTGGTAAACCTCGTATGCGAGGTGAATCCACGGGCCGTAATGGTCATCAAGAGCACCATCCCCGTAGGCTACACGCAGAGCCTGTACCACAAGCTCGCACAGCAGGGCGTAAAGGAAGTCAACCTTCTCTTTGCCCCCGAGTTTCTGCGCGAGAGCAAGGCACTCTACGACAACCTGTACCCGAGCCGCATCATCGTAGGCAGGCCCGAGGGCAACGAGCCGCTCGACCAGGCTGCCCACACCTTCGCCGCCCTGCTGCAGGAAGGAGCCATCAAGCCCGACATCGACACCCTCTACATGGGGCTTACCGAGGCGGAGGCCGTAAAACTCTTCGCCAATACCTATCTCGCCCTGCGCGTGAGCTACTTCAACGAGCTGGATACCTACGCAGAGATGAATGGGCTGGACACACGTGCCATCATCGACGGAGTAGGCTTGGACCCCCGCATAGGCACCTTCTATAACAACCCCTCGTTTGGCTACGGAGGCTACTGCCTGCCCAAGGACACCAAGCAGCTGCTGGCCAACTATGCCGACGTGCCCGAGAACCTGATACAGGCCATCGTGGAGAGCAACCGCACACGCAAAGACTTCATAGCCGACCGCGTGCTCAACAAGGCTGGCTACTACGACTATGCCAACCAGAACAACTATCGCGCCGAGGAAGAAAAGCCCTGCACCATCGGAGTGTATCGCCTCACGATGAAGTCGAACAGCGACAACTTCCGCCAGAGCAGCATACAAGGCGTAATGAAGCGCATCAAGGCAAAGGGCGCACAGGTCATCATCTACGAGCCTACGCTGGAAGACGGCACCACCTTCTTCGGCAGCCGCGTGGTAAACAGCCTGGAAGCCTTCAAGCAGCAGAGCCAGGCCATCATCGCCAACCGCTACGACAAGAGCCTGGACGATGTGAAGGAAAAGGTGTATACTCGCGACATCTTCCGCAGAGACTGATGCCCGAGTGTAACCTTAGATGGGCAATTAGACATAAGCAATAGATATTTAATATTCAACATTGACAATAAAATGGCAAAATTAGTAATCAATTCCTACGAGGAATTTGCATCTCACCTCGGTGAGAAATTAGGAGAATCAGAGTGGCTACAGATAGACCAAGACCGCATCAACAAGTTTGCTGATGCTACCCTCGACCCACAGTGGATACACGTAGACGTGGAGCGCGCCAAGGTAGAGAGCCCTTACCATAGCACCATCGCACACGGATACCTTACCCTCTCCGTATTGCCTTACCTGTGGCAGCAAATCCTGGAGGTAAACAACCTCAAGATGCTCGTAAACTACGGCATGGACAAGATGAAGTTTGGCCAGCCAGTTATCACAGGCTCCCGTATCCGCCTCGTGGCTACCCTGCACGACATCCAGAATCTGCGTGGCATCTGCAAGACCAGCATCCAGTTTGACATCGAGATAGAAGGCCAGCGCAAGCCAGCCCTCTCAGGCATCGCCTCATTCCTCTACTATTTCGCCAACTAAGCCCCGATGGCAGCAGGAAAATGGATAGGAGGTTTCCTGGGTTTCATTACCGCAGGACCTCTCGGTGCGCTCGCAGGCTATGCGCTGGGCTCGCTCTTCGACAAGGGGCTCGACGAGGTGAACCGTGACGGCGACTCTCGCCAATACGGCAATGCCTATAGCGCCTACAGCGGACAGAGCACCCAAGGCTATCAGCAGGGCGCATACGGCCAGCAGCGAGCCTACGAGGGCGAAAGAAACTCATTCATGTTCTCGCTCCTCGTGCTCTCCTCCTACATCATCAATGCCGACGGCAAAATCATGCACTCGGAGATGGAGGTGGTGCGCCGTTTCCTTCGCCAGAACTTCGGCGAGTCGGCCCGCCAGCAGGGAGACGAGATACTGATGAAGCTCTTCGAGCAGCAGAAGCGCATGGGAATGGCGGAGTATCGTACGGTTATCTACGACAGTTGCCGCCAGATAAGTGCCCACATGCTCTACGAGCAGCGACTGCAGTTGCTCAACTTCCTCGTGATGATAGCCCAGGCAGATGGTGTGGTAGTGCCTGAGGAGGTGCAAGCCCTCAAGGAGGTGGCTGTACACATGGGATTGTCGGCAGACGACGTAGACCAGATGCTCGGTATGAACCATGGATGGGGCAATGGCTCCGGCAGCTCGTCTGCCTCATCCAGCAGTGCGCTCGCCGACGCTTACCGGGTGCTCGGCATCAGCCCCGATGCTACCAATGACGAGGTGAAGGCTGCCTACCGCAAGATGGCTCTCAAGCACCATCCCGACAAGGTAGCGGCGCTGGGCGAGGATGTGCGCCGCGCCGCCGAGAAAAAGTTTCAGGAAATCAACGATGCCAAGGACAGAATCTATAAGGCAAGAGGAATGTCTTGATTTTTTTTAAAACAATTGCTTACAGCATAAGAAAAGGCTCAAGAATAGCGATTTGCTACTCTTGAGCCTTTTGGTTTATTCTTATTAGAAAATACGTCTTCTGGTTCCTTACCCCAAAAACTTATTCCTCTTCAGCCTTCTTGCGAGAAACACGCTTGCGCT
Organism: bacterium; assembly: GCA_963657075.1. Classification (GTDB taxonomy): domain Bacteria; phylum Bacteroidota; class Bacteroidia; order Bacteroidales; family Bacteroidaceae; genus Prevotella. The sequence goes on from CAVKLF010000009.1 coordinate 19,609, forward strand.
TAGGTTTTTCCTCAGCGCTAGGAAGTTCTATCTTGACACCAGCAAGCTCTGGGTCGATCAAGATACGGCCGCAGTACTCACAAGGGATAATCTTCTTGTGCATCTTGATGTCGAGCTGGCGCTGAGGTGGAATCTTATTGAAGCAACCACCGCAAGCATCACGCTGCACATACACGATGCCAAGACCATTGCGGGCACCATTGCGGATACGCTTGAAACTACCGAGCAAGCGAGGCTCAATCTTCTTTTCCAGTTCGCTGGCTTTCTCCTTGAGCTGCTCCTCTTCCTCGCGAGTCTCCTCCATGATGTCTTGCAGCTCAGAGCGTTTCTCTACCAAGCCACGCTCACGGTCGGCCTTCTGCTCCTCAGCCTTGTGCAAGTCGTACTGGCATTCCTCTATCTTCTGGTAGCCCTCACGGATCTTCTTGTTGCAAAGTTCGATTTCCAATTCCTGGAACTCGATTTCCTTGCTCAGAGTATCATACTCACGATTGTTGCTTACGGTTTCGAGCTGAGCGTGGTAGCGGTCTAAGCTAGCCTGCGCTTCAGCAATCTCGCCCTTCTTGCGAGCCACAGCACGGTCGAACTGGTCGATTTCGTTCTGGATCTTATCGATACGAGTGGCGAGACCAGCAATCTCGTCTTCCAAGTCTTGTACCTCAAGAGGCAACTCACCTCTCAACGCACGTTTGTCGTCGATAGCCGACAAGGTAGTCTGGAGCTGATAGAGAGTCTTCAGCTTCTCTTCTACTGTCAATTCTGTAGAATCTTTCTTTGCCATAATTCCTTACTTTATTATATAATGTTGTTTTATCTTCGTTATTTTTTTTATTTTTTGGGGTGTGAGTCTTTGATGAGTCTGGAAGTTTCATTTATAAATAATCGGATTGGTATTTACTTCCGAGATGCAGCATCTGGCCCCAGGAAACTTCTCCTCGATGATGTCGCGGAAGATTTCGCTCGTAAACTGCTCGCTCTGATAATGCCCGATTACGCAAATCTGAATCTCCTGCTCATGCCCGAAGTACTCATGGTAGTGCATTTCGCCAGTGATGAAGGCATCGGCGCCAGCCGCAATGGCATCTTCCAGCAGAAACGAGCCAGCCCCTCCGCAGAGAGCCACCCTCCGGATAGGGCGCTGAAGCAACTGGTTGCACTGCACGCACTTCACGGCAAATCGCTCACGCAGCATCTGTACGAGGCTGGTGGCGGAGAGTCCGTGAGCCTTGATGTCCTCATCGTCAGTTGGGCCGATTTCGCAAATCTCACCGATAACACCCTCGCCTCCCTTTACGCCGTCCACTTCCTTCTTGCCTCCGAAAAACTGGATGTTCTCCAGCCCCAACTTCTCGGCGATTTTGAAGTTTACGCCGCCAGTGGCAGCATCCATGTTAGTATGCATGGAGACGATGGTAATATCGTTCTTGATAGCCTTGCACACCGTGCGCTGCACGTAATTCTCGTCTGAGATTCTCGCCAGCTTGCGGAATATCAGCGGATGATGGCTCACGATGAGATTGCATCCCTTCTGGATGGCCTCGTCGACTACAGCCTCAGTGACGTCAAGACACAACAATGCCCCTGACATTTCTACCGTCTCTGTCAATCCTACTTGCAAGCCGGCATTGTCGTATCCTTCCTGCAAGGGCAGAGGCGCGTAATGTTCAAGGGCATCAACTACTTGTTTTATTTTCACGCTCCTAATTTATATGATATAAGTATCTGCTCGGCTTGGCAGCAAGCCTATCTTGACTGACACAAGCTTCGCCGAAAATACATTTTAGGCTGCAAAGTTAATCATTTCTTAGCGATTCTGCTTTTCTGTACCACTTTCTTTAATCTTTTTTAATAAAATGTTTCAGATTTTTTTCGTACTTTTGCAAACAAAAAAAACAGGATAATGGAAAATTTGGAAATTATGGTGGTGCTCTTCACCATCGTTATCTTAGGATACGTCGCCTGCAAGCTAGGCTACATGGGCGACAAGTTTGACAAGGCTCTCTCGGCTATCGTGGTAGACATTACCTGCCCGCTGCTGGTGCTTTCGTCCGTAATGGGCGACGAGCTGCCCGACCGCACACTCATCCTGCCGCTCGTAGGTGTAGGTTTCCTGACGTACATCATCCTGCTGGTGTTTGGCTTTTGGGTGCCACGCCTCATCAGCAAGAGCCACGACGACCAGGGCATGATAGGCTTCGCACTGATGTTTGCCAATGTAGGCTTCATCGGCTATCCTATCGTTTCGAGCATCTTCGGGCCGAAGGCTGTCTTCTATGCTGCCCTGCTCAACATGCCCAATACGTTCTTCATCTTTACGGGGGGCGTGATGCTCATCAAGGGCGAGTATAGTATCAAGCAGTTTAATCCGAAAGTACTGCTGAGTCCTGCGATGGTAGGCGCGTTCATCGCCGCCGTTCTTGTGGCACTGGGCATTCATACGCCCGATATTATCGCCCGCCCTGTAACGATGGTGGGCAACATCACCGTGCCAGCCGCCCTGATGATTATCGGCAGCTCTATGGCGAAGTTGCCCATCAAGGAAATCGTAGGCAGTCCGAAGGTCTACGTAGCCTCCGTGCTTCGTCTTATCGTAGTGCCCGTCTCGCTGTATTTCCTCTTCAGGGTATGCGGCGTAAGTACGCTGATCAATGAGGTGAATACGGTGGTCATCGCCATGCCTGTGGCTTCGTTTGGCACGATGTTCTGCCTCAAGTTCGGTCGCAATCCGTCGCTCATCACCGAGATGACTTTTATCACCACCCTCGGAAGCATCATCACCATTCCGCTTATCACGCAACTCTTTTCTTAGATTTAACTTTATTTTGCCAAATCATAAGCAAGATTTTCCTTTCTTCCTCATTTTATAGGCAGACGAATGAAGGTAGCTAATGAAGAGCGCTCTAGCTTATCTTCTGCACAATCGTCTTGAAACAACAGAAAAACTGAATATAAGTAAGAAAGGAACAATTAAGTATGAGAAAAAAAAGATTCCATAAGATGATGCTGGCCATGGCGGTGTGCCTGTCGGCAATCACATTCCAGGCGTGTGATACGGATGGTGACAACTGGCAGCAGAACCTGCCCAATGCCTTGGTAACGGTGAAGCAGAACGGCGATGCTACCTATCTGCAGCTCGATGACAATACGGTATTGTACGCCAAAAACCTCAGCAAGCACCCCTTTGGCGGAAAGCAAGTACGTGCCCTGGTCAACTATTCCACTATCGATGAGAAGGGGCACCAGTCTGTCCAGGCGGTAAATGTAAACTGGATAGACAGCATCCTAACCAAGAAAACAGTGCCGAGCCTAGCCACTACCGAGGAAAACGATAAGAAGTATGGCAACGACGAGGTAGACATCGTACGCGACTGGGTAACCGTAGCCGAGGATGGTTATCTTACCCTCCGTTTTCGCGCTTTCTGGGGGAGCAATAGAGTGCCGCATCGCATCAATCTCTTGACTGGTGTAAACTCTGAAAATCCATACGAGGTAGAACTACGCCACGATCTGAATGGCGACGTTCCTGTCCACCAAGCAGATGCCTTGGTAGCTTTCGACCTCAACGATGTGCTTCCCGACACAGAGGGCAAGACGGTGAAACTTACCCTGCGCTGGAAGTCGACACAGGGCGACAAAAAGGTAGAATTCGACTACTGTTCGCGTAAGGGTATCGTTAGTTCGATGGAGCTTCACAACTTTTCGAGATCCGCATTCGTTAACGTCAAGTAATTCGGTTGCAAATCCGTAGGTTTCCCTACGGATTTTTTTAGTAATAGTAAAAAATAAGTTGGTAGAGTTTTTCTTATCAAGAATTAGAGAATTAGAGAATTTTTCCTTTCTTGGCAGTTTTGAATGGACAAGAATTTTAGAAAGCAGCGGCTTGACTGGTCAAGCCTTTCCCGTAATTCTCATTCTTCAGAGGAAGCTGGAAATTCTTAAATTCTCTAATTCTTGAAAAAAAGAAAATGAGACAAAGATGTATTAAGTTATTTTTTTATCATCAGTTAGTAATCCAAAGACTCCAAATTTGTCAATAATTCCGAATACTCTGGAATGTCCTCTAGAAATAAATATTTTTTACCTTCGTAATCCATCTTGCAGATGTAGTGCTCCAGCCCATTGCTCACTACGAGATAATCCACGTGTAGCAGCAAGTTGTAAGCCGCAATCTGGTCGAAAACCTTCTGGGTAATCGCAATATGTGGTGCCTTATACTCGATAATCATGCGAGGCTTCAGGTCTCGTGAGTAGAGCACGCTGTCGGCACGCAACACCTTGTCGCCACACCTCAGCTGAATCTCGTTGGCTAGCAGGGCAGCAGGGTAGCCCTTGTGTTCGATAAGGAAGTGCACGAAGTGCTGTCGAACCCACTCTTCGGGGGTGAGCGCCACGTACTTGCGGCGCAGAACATCCAGTATCTGTGGCTGCTGCTTGGAGCCGTGCAGCTTGATGTCGAACGGGGGCAGATTAAGTCTTGTCATATTTCTAAACCTTAATAATAAATGTCGTTTTAGTATTTTCTATACCTTATTATATATATAGTTCGATTATTTTTTGTACCTTTGCAAAGGTAGTGCAATTCGCCGAAAATACCAAAATAAATCTCCGATTTTTTAGCCTCGGCAGCAGCACTGCGTCTAACAAAATCGAATTATGGCAGAAAAGAAAACTCCTATCAGCTACGAGTCTATCATGAAAGATCTGAAGGCTCGCAAGTTCTCGCCCGTCTACATTCTGATGGGCGACGAACCCTTCTATATAGATAAAATCTGTGACTACATTTCCGAGAATGTGCTACAGCCCGAAGAGCGGGATTTTAATCAGACGGTGCTTTTCGGGGCAGACACTACTGCCTCGCAGATAGCCGACCAATGCAAGGGCTATCCGATGATGGCGGAGCATAGGGTAGTAGTGGTAAAGGAAGCGCAAAACCTCAAAAGCCTGGAGCCGCTGGAGCGGTATCTCGACCATCCTGTAGCCTCTACCATCTTGGTGTATTGTCATAAAAACGGAACTGTAGACCGCCGCAAAAAGTTTATCCCGAAAGCCGAAAAAGTGGGTGTGGTGTTCGAGAGTAAGAAACTCTACGACCGCCAGTTGCCAGCCTTCATCGAGACTTATCTGAAGGTGCGCAAAGCCACCATTGAGCCCAAGGCCACCCAGATGATAGCCGACCATATCGGCGCCGACCTGCACCGACTCACTTCAGAACTAGACAAAGTGCTCATCTCCCTCCCTGATGCCGACAGGCGAGTAACCCCCGAAATCGTGGAGAAGGAAATCGGAGTAAGCAAAGACTTCAATGCCTTCGAACTGCGCAACGCCATCATCAGCCGAGACGTTTATAAGGCTAATCTGATAATAAAATATTTTGACAACAATCCGAAGAGCGGTTCGCTGTACGTACTTCTTCCGATGCTCTTTTCTTATTTCCAAACGCTCATGATTGCTTATTATGCTCCGAACAAACAGAACGAAAATGAGTTCGCAAAATTCTTGGATTTGAAAGGAACCTGGGGCTTGCGCGATTATATTGCAGGAATGAGAAACTATTCTGGAGTGAAGGTGATGGAGATTATCGACAAGTTTAAGGAGGTAGATGCGAAGAGCAAGGGCCTTGACAATCCATACACCTCGGCAGGCGAATTGATGAAGGAACTCATCTTTTTCATCCTCCACTAAGAGTACTCTGCTAAGATGGAAACTCGAAGGTGGGAGAGGGGAGTGAGCCAGCCAGTGAGAGCGTGGTTTTCTCCTTCTTGCTTCTTACTTTATTTAGGAGTTTAGCATCCTAAAAACACCGAAAATAGCGTCTGTTTTGCTCGAAAACAGGCGCTATTTTTTTGTTTTTTCTGCTCAAAAAGTTCGTTTTTTAGCGATTTTAGAGCTAGATGGCTATTTTCTTGATTCGTCTTAAAATAGGGATAAGTGTCTTGTATATCAGATAGTTATCTAGAATAACCCCTTTCAATACTCGCATATTTGCTTTCTGCCTCTGTCTGGGGCTTAAAAATGCGAGAAATGGAAAAAATAGCCATTCCAGCACGCTCTACTTTTGGCTTTATGATTTGTTAAGGTTTACATACTAGTAATTTTAAAAGCTAAATGTTTTGATTAGTAAATTATGTTCGTATTTACAAACATAAATAACAGAAAACTAAATGAAGTAATGAATGTCGTTTGTTTAGTATTGTAAATGTAAATATTTAAAATTAGAACTATAAATGAATAAATATACATGCGAGTTTTTGGAAATGTAATGTGAGGAAACTCAGATAGTTAACTAAAATAGTTATGTAAAGCATGATGGCTTTAGTAAATAATAAAACCTAAATCTTGCATATTGCATCAGAATACTATAAATGTAGTGGAAATGACAATATGAAACCCAGTGATTTCGCTGATAATCATGAACTAAACCTTTGTAAAGTTTTTATAATTCTAAATATCGGTTTGTAAATCTAAACCATAAAACCCACTCTGGTAAATTTATGATTTAGAATATAAAAGTATAAATGTAAAGTTTAAAAAACAAAATATTTTCCTAAAAGCTTGTGTAATCCAAATTTTTGCTTTACCTTTGTAAAATCAAACGAAAACGAGGCAAAAACGCCTTGTTCGGAAATAAAACATCGTTTCACTACATAATTTTGACCCAAAAAATGAAAGATAGAATCAGACAGCTCATGGAGGATCAGCACCTCACTCAGCAGAACTTCGCCCAACTCATCGGAATTTCGACCGCTACCCTGAGTAGCATCTTCAATGACCGTACAAAACCGTCGCTCCTTATCGTTGATGCTATCCACCGAAAATTCCCTCAGGTTCGACTTGAATGGTTGCTTGACGGATCACTTCCTATTTATATGAATCAAGTGGGGGGAGGTACAGAGAATGCTTCCGTCATGAGTGGTTCTCGTCCTGAAGGCAATGCCTTGGAATCAGAATCCACTACCTTGTCCGATTCCAGCAGCGCTACCATATCGGGATTTGGAGCCTCTGGAGAAGCTTCCATCGACTTTGGCTCAGCCGACAGTTCTGTCTCCCCTACTTCTCCTTCGCTTTTTGATCAGCCTCAAACGCGCGGTGTAAATCGTACACCCAAAAATATAGCCCAAGCAGCGGTAAAAATAATAGACAAACCACAACGTAAGATAACCGAGATTCGCATCTTCTACGATGACCAGACTTGGGAAACCTTTGTGCCTAAAAAATAAAAAGTAGCCTATTCCTTTCGTTAAGTCGAAAAATTGATGTACCTTTGCACGTACATATTTATAATTAAATAAAAAATCATCAAGATGAAAAAATATGTTCTAGACCTGAAGGTGGTTTCTGCAAAGCCCATGAGCGACAAGCACGTGCTCATCAAGCTTACCGACAACAAACCTCTACCAAAAATTTTGCCAGGTCAGTTTGTAGAAGTGAGGGTAGACCATTCGCCTACCACTATGCTGCGTCGTCCTATTTCTGTCAATTTTGTAGATCGTGAGAACAATCAGCTCTGGCTGCTCGTAGCCATGATAGGCGACGGCACCCGACAGCTCGGAAAGCTCCAGCCTGGCGACACGCTCAACTGCATGTTGCCACTGGGTAATGGTTTCACCATGCCTACCCAGAAGAGCCAAAGATACCTGCTCGTAGGTGGAGGCGTGGGCGTGGCTCCGCTCCTCTACTTCGGTAAGATGATCAAAGACTTCGGAGCGCAGGTAACCTTCCTGCTCGGTGCTCGTTCGGCCAAAGACCTATTGGAACTCGACGAGTTTGCCAAGATAGGTAAGGTGTGCATCACTACCGAGGATGGATCGGCTGGCGAGGTAGGATTCGTTACCAACCACTCCATCCTGGAGCAAGAGGAGTTTGATATGGTGAGCACCTGCGGCCCCAAGCCCATGATGGTGAGCGTGGCTCGTTTTGCCAAGAAAGCTGGTGTGGAGTGCGAGGTGTCGCTGGAGAATAAGATGGCGTGCGGCGTAGGCGCCTGCCTCTGTTGTGTAGAGAAAACCACCGAGGGCAACCAGTGCGTCTGCAAGGACGGTCCTGTTATTAGCATCGACAAGCTTACTTGGGAGATTTAGGAGTGAAAAGAGAAGGACGAAGAGCGAAGAATCCTCTTGCTTCTTCGACTTTGTAAAAACTTTTTGAAGTAAAAATAGAAGGATATGGCTGATTTAAGTGTAAATATAAAGGAACTCCAGCTGAAGAATCCAGTGATGACCGCATCCGGTACTTTCGGCTATGGATTAGAGTTTGCCGATTTCGTTCCCCTGAAGGAGATTGGCGGTATCATCGTGAAGGGTACAACCCTCGAACCACGCGAGGGAAACGACTACCCTCGCATGGCTGAGACACCTCAGGGAATGCTCAACTGCGTGGGGCTGCAGAACAAAGGCGTAGACTATTTCTGCGAGCGTATTTACCCACAGATAAAAGACATCGAAACAAATATGATCGTAAACGTGAGCGGCCACTCACCCGAGAGCTACGCCGAGTGTGCTGCACGTATCGACCAGCTGGACAAGATTCCTGCCATCGAACTAAACATTTCTTGCCCTAACGTAAAAGACGGAGGTATGGCTTTCGGCGTAACTTGCAAGGGAGCGGCGAGCGTGGTGAAGGCGGTGAGGAAAGCGTACCACAAGACGCTCATCGTAAAACTCTCGCCCAATGTAACGAGCATAGCCGACATCGCCCGTGCCGTAGAGGTCGAGGGAGCAGATGCCGTTTCGCTGATCAATACCCTGATGGGAATGGCTGTAGACATCGAGAAGCGCCAACCACTGCTCAGCATCCGTACTGGGGGCTTGAGTGGTCCTTGCGTCAAGCCGGTAGCCCTGCGCATGGTGTGGGACGTGGCTCATGCCGTGAAGATTCCTGTAGTAGGTTTGGGAGGCATCCAGAATGCCAAGGACGCCATCGAATTCCTCATGTGTGGAGCCACCGCCATCGAGATAGGTACGGCCAACTTCATAGACCCAGCCGTTACCCAAAAGGTAAAGAACGGTATCAATGAGTGGCTCGATGCACACGGGTGCAAGAGCGTAAAAGAAATTATTGGGGCAATACGGTGATAATTAATAATGGGTAATGTACAATTTATAATTTATAATGTATAATTACGGGGTAGTATTGTGCATTATAAATTAAACATTGTACATTATAAATTATACATTACTCATTGTACATTATAAATTAAACATTGTACATTATAAATTAATTTGATGGACCAGATAGACTTGAGTAATCCGGTGCTCGCTGTGGCTCTCTTGACCCAGCGAATAGCAGAGCTGGAGCAGAGTTTGGAATCAGCCCATGCCGAGCTGAGCAGCCTGCTGCAGCAACGAGGCGCCTTGCTGATGGCGATGGGCGACAAGGAGGGCGCAGAGAAGGATATGCAGCGATTCCTGCAGCTGAACCCCGAGAAGATAGGCGAGCTGAATGGCGAGTTTAAAGCAGAGGGTAGGGAGCAATGCAGATGATTTACTGCCGAAAATATGCTCTGCAACATAAAATATTGGCAAATTGTAGAAAAAACTATCAAAATGTTTGGTGGTTTCAAAAGAAAGTGTTACTTTTGCAGCCGAATAAATAACAAATTAAAACGTCAAAACAAATGAAGAAGTTTAATGCGTACTTTTTTAGCTATTACTTTTACTTTGCAAGTGATTGTAAAGCGGGAAGTTGCGTGTAAATTTCAACTTAGGTTATAAGATTCAGAAATCTATCGAAACGGTCCCGCTCCAATTTGGAGTTGGACCGTTTTTCGTAAATAATGAAGAAGATGAAGAGAATAGCAATACAAGGAGAGTTGGGGTCTTTCCACGACATCACAGCCCACGAGTACTTCCGTGACGAGCAGATAGAGTTGATATGTTGCGCCACATTCGAAGAGGTGTTCGAAAACATCAAGCGCGACCCTACTGTCATCGGCATTACCGCCATAGAGAATACCATCGCAGGCAGCCTGCTCCACAACTATGAGTTGCTCCGCCAGAGCGGCACTACAGTGGTGGGAGAGCACAAGCTCCACATCGAACATAGCATCTGCTGTCTGCCAGATGACGACTGGAGCACTCTGCAAGAGGTGCATTCCCATCCAGTGGCACTGATGCAGTGCGGCAAGTTTCTTGCCAATCATCCCGACCTCAAGGCGGTAGAGGCAGAGGATACCGCTGGTTCGGCGGCTTACATCGCCCAGCACAAGGTGCAAGGATGGGCTGCCATCTGCTCTTCGTATGCAGCCAAGATGTATGGTATGAAGATACTACAGGAGGACATCCACGACAATCCGCACAACTACACCCGATTCCTCGTGGTGTGCAACCCTCAGAAGGCTGCGCTCCTTCGCCCCATAGAGAAGGCCAACAAGGCGAGCATCGTTTTCAGCCTTTCCCACGATAAGGGATCGCTCTCTAAGGTGCTCACCATCCTGAGCTTCTACGACATCAACCTTACCAAGATTCAGTCGCTCCCCAGCATCGGGCACGAGTGGGAATATCTCTTCTACGTAGACTTGACCTTCGATAACCTCACCCGATACCGCCAGAGCATCGACGCCATTACGCCACTGGTAAAAAAGATAAAAGTACTGGGCGAATACGAGGAGAAAGAATAATTTAAAGGTAGAAAAGTAAAAAAGTAAAAAGGTAAAAAAATACAAGAATTATGATACAACCAGCCAATAGAGTAACGGAAATACAGGAATACTACTTCAGTCGCAAGCTGAAGGAAGTGGCTAAACTCAATGCCGAGGGCAAGGACATCATCAGCCTAGCCATCGGAAGCCCAGACATGCCGCCTTCCAAGCAGACCATCGACAGGCTCTGCGAGGTGGCTCACGATCCTAGCGCACATGGCTATCAGCCTACAGTGGGAATACCTGAACTGCGCAAGGCAATGGCTGGATTCTATAAGCGCTGGTATGGTGTAGACCTCGACTGGGCTACCGAAATCCAACCGCTCATAGGTAGCAAAGAGGGCATCTTGCACGTAACCCTCGCCTTCTGCAATCCAGGTGACGAAGTGCTGATTCCTAACCCTGGTTATCCTACCTACACCGCCATCAACAAGATTCTGGGTACCAAGATTACCTATTATGACCTGAGGGAGGATAATGGATGGCAGCCCGATTTCGAGGCATTGGAAAAAATGGACCTGAGTCACGTTAAGCTGATGTGGACCAACTATCCCAACATGCCGACGGGAGGCGTGGCAAGGATGGAGACTTACGAGCGACTGGTGAAGTTTGCCAAAGAGCACGACATCGTGGTGGTGAACGACAACCCCTATTCGCTCATTCTCAACGACCATCCTATGAGCATCATGCAGGTACCGGGGGCAAAGGACTGCTGTATCGAGTTTAATTCGCTCAGCAAGAGCCACAACATGCCAGGCTGGCGCGTGGCAATGATTTCGAGCAACCAGACTTTCATCTCCTGGATATTGAAGGTGAAGAGCAACATCGACAACGGATCCTTCCGTGGAATCCAGCTGGCTGCAGCCGAGGCAATGCTAGGCAACACCGATGAGTGGCATCAGGAAAACAATATCCAAAACTATCGCCGCCGCCGTGACATTGCCGAAGAAATCATGAAAGTCTTGGGCTGCCAGTTCGACCCCAACCAAGTAGGCATGTTCCTCTGGGGCAAGATACCCGACGAGATAGCCGATGTAGAAGACTTGACCGAAAAAGTGCTGCATGAGGCAAGGGTGTTTATCACCCCAGGCTTCATCTTCGGCAGTAACGGCAAGCGATACATTCGCATCAGTCTCTGTGCCAAGGACGAGAAAATGAAGGAAGCCTTGGAGAGAATCAGGGAAATATGGAAATATTAAAATATGGAAAAATTGAAATATTAAAAGATTGAAAGATTGAAAAATTGAAAAAAACATATAACTATGGAATTAGAATTAGAACCATTGAATTTTCCTAGTGACCAGGAACGCCCTTGTGTCATTGCAGGTCCATGCTCTGCCGAGACCGAAGAGCAAGTAATGAAAACAGCCAAGGAACTCGCAGCCAAGGGCTGCCACATGTTCCGCGCAGGTGTGTGGAAACCTCGTACCAAGCCAGGAGGATTCGAGGGAAATGGCGAGGCTGCCTTGCCATGGATGAAGCAGGTGAAAGAAGAGACAGGTATGCTCACTGCTACTGAAGTGGCAACCCCTGAGCACGTAGAACTCGCCTTGAAGTATGGTATCGATATTCTCTGGGTAGGTGCCCGTACCTCTGCCAATCCATTCGCCATGCAGGCTTTGGCGGATAGCCTCAAGGGGGTAGACGTGCCTGTGCTTGTCAAGAACCCTGTTAACCCAGACTTGGAACTTTGGATAGGTGCCCTCCAGCGCATCAACCAGGCTGGCATCAAGCGTCTTGGAGCCATTCATCGTGGTTTCTCCAGCTTCGACAAGAAAATATACCGTAACCTTCCAATGTGGCAGATTCCTATCGAGTTGCACCGCCGCATACCACAGTTGCCTATCGTCTGCGACCCAAGCCACATCGGTGGTCGCCGCGACCTCATCGCCCCTCTCTGCCAACAGGCTATGGACTTAGGCTTCGATGGCCTTATCGTAGAGAGCCATTGCCAGCCAGACGATGCTTGGAGCGATGCTAAGCAGCAGGTTACACCAGAAGTGTTGGATTACATCCTCAGCCTCCTCGTGGTACGCGATGAGCATTATTCTACCGAGGGCTTGCACCAGTTGCGTTCGCAAATCGACGAGTGCGACAACCAACTGATGGATCTCCTTGCCAAGCGTATGCGTGTGTGCCGTGAGATAGGTACCTACAAGAAGGAGCACAACATGACTATCCTGCAGACCAACCGCTACAACGAGATACTCGATAAGCGTGGCGCACAGGCTGCCCTCTGTGGCATGAGCCCTGAGTTTGCTGCCCAGATATTCGAGCACATCCACGAGGAGAGCGTTCGCCAGCAGTTGGAAATCTTGAATCAGAAGTAATAGGAAGTGAAGAGTGAAGAACGAAGAGTGAAGAATTCATGTGCTTTTCTTTATCCATCGTTGGCTACTTTGGCTTAATGGAGCCCATGAGCTATTGAATTCTTCACTCTTCGTTCTTCACTCTTCACTTATCATTCATCACTCTTCACTAAAAAGACATGAGAATACTGATAATGGGAGCAGGCAAGATGGGAAGTTTCTTCATCGACCTGCTCAGCTTCGACCACGAGGTGGCGGTGTACGAAAAGGATGCCAAGCGACTGCGCTTCACCTACAACTGTTACCGCTTTACCAAGATGGAGGAGATAGAGATGTTCCGCCCCGAGCTAGTCATCAATGCTGTGACGGTAAAATACACCCTGTCAGCCTTCGAAGAAGTGTTGCCGCATCTGTCGAAAGACTGCATCATCTCCGACATCGCATCTGTGAAGACAGGCTTGCAGGAGTTTTACGAGAAGAGCGGTTACCGCTTCGTAAGCACGCATCCGATGTTCGGTCCTACTTTTGCCAACCTCAACCAACTCTCCGAGGAGAATGCCGTCATCATCAAGGAGGGCGACTACATGGGCAAGATTTTCTTCAAGGACTTGTATCATAAGCTCGGTCTGAGTCTGCATGAGTACACCTTCGACGAGCACGACCAGACGGTGGCTTACTCTCTGAGTATCCCATTCGTAAGTACCTTCGCCTTTGCTGCCGTGATGAAGCATCAGGATGCCCCTGGTACCACTTTCAAGCGCCACATGCAGATTACAAAAGGGGTGCTCAACGAAGACGATTACCTGCTCCAGGAAATCCTCTTCAACCCTTATACTTCAGGTCAGGTGGCTCAGATACGAAAGGAGCTGGCCGAGCTTATCGACATCATCGACCACAAGGATGCTCATCGCATGAAGCTCTTCCTTACCAAGATTCGTAATAACGTAAGGCAAGACATCGAGATTAAAAAGTAATTTTGTAGTCTCGGCAGTAATAACTTTGCTGAAAACAATAAAAAAGCGTGCTGGTTTCATATTTACCAGCACGCTTTTCTTATTTATTAAGCGTAAATTCCACAACCACGGCTTCTGAACAAAGCCTCGCCATATAGTTCCATGGCGTCTAAGTAGTTCTGAACGAATGCCTTGATTGCGTTCAGAATGTTTTCGTACATTGTCTTCATAATTGTTATCCTTTCTTTTACCTTAATTTTCATTAAACCAACTTGTTGTTAACATTTACAGCTTGAGCAATCATGACTGCTACTACTGCGAGAATCATTACTGTTGTCATCATAATTTTTTCCTTTCTTTACTTTAGGGGAGTGCCGTTTGCGCTCCCAGTTAAACATTATCCTTTTTCTTACAATCTTACCTTTTCGAGTGCAAAGGTAATGCCTAAATTTTGAATATCTGTCACAAAGTCATGACAAAATGATGAATCTCGCTCATTTTTTGACGCAAGTCAAGGAACACCCATTTTTCTTTTATTCGTGGGTGGCAAAACGTTGCTCAGCCAGTTTCTCGTACTTGGTGCCAGGCTTGCCATAGTTGGCGTAAGGCCAGATGCTGATGCCGCCACGAGGCGTAAAGATGCCCGTTACCTCGATATATTTAGGGTCCATCAGGCGGATGAGATCTTTCATGATGATGTTTACGCAGTCCTCATGGAAGTCGCCATGATTGCGAAAACTGAAGAGGTAAAGCTTCAGGCTCTTGCTCTCCACCATCTTTATATCCGGGATGTAACTGATGCGAATCTCTGCAAAGTCTGGCTGCCCAGTAATGGGGCAGAGGGAGGTAAACTCAGGGCAGTTGAAACGTACCCAGTAATCGTTGCCAGGGTGTTTGTTGACGAAAGTCTCCAGCACTTCGGGGGCATAATCCATCTTGTATTCGGTCTTGGCACCGAGTGCCTGCAGACCATCTTCTTTTCTATCCACTGCTTTTGTAGTGTTAAGTGTTAAAATGTAAAATTGGGAATGCTTGGTTTTCAGCCTTTAGTTAGTTAAGGCTGAAAATCTTGAATATATTATATGAGATATTGTTGTCGTACACATCCTCACCCTCATGCTTCTTGATGTACTTTACCACTCGGATGGTGATAGGCAGCACGATGATTTCGTATACCGTCTTCAGAATCACTTGCCAGAGCATCAGCCAGGGCAACTCGGAGGTAGGAACCACTCCGCCCAGCGCTAGTGGGAAGAAGATAAGGCTGTCGCAACTCTCGCCTGCCACGGTACTCCAGATGGCACGAGCCGAGAAATGCTTGCCGCCATCGCGAATCTTCATCACGCTCATCACGTAGGCGTTGGCAAACGAGCCTACGATGAATGCTACGAAGGAGGCTGCTGCGATACGAGGAGCCAGTCCGAAGATGGCATGGAAGCCAGCGTCGTTGGTCCAGTAAGGTGCTGCCGGGATGGCATCGCAGATGGCACCTAGGGCTACGAAGAAGAAGTTCATGGCAAAGCCTGTCCATATCAGCAGGCGAGCTTTCTTGTAACCCCATACTTCGCATACCACATCATTGATGATGTAGCTCACTGGGAATACGATGAGACCACCGGTAAGGGATACTGGCCCGAAGGCGATTTGCTTTGTTTCGAGCACGTTTGCCGCGATGAGACAAACGCAGAAGAGAATGCTGAAAAGCATAAACAGCACGCTCACTTGAGTTTTGTTGTTGTTCATTTTCTTGTTTTTTACGAGGTTTACCAAGCACTCGGGTTAAAGAATAGCAAGGATGGCCACGGGCCATCTTTTGCGAAATCGGCTGCAAAATTACAACTTTTCTCGCTAACTGCCAAATGTTTAGCAGATATTTTTTCTCAAGGCGAATCATCAAGGCATAAAAAAAGCCCCAGATACTTTCGCAAGCATCTAGGGCTATTACTAAACCTAAGTCATTTTTTCTAACCAAACCATCTAAATGAACCTGACTGTTCGCCAGAGCGTGTTCGTTTAACCTACGGTAATCTGGCGAGCTATCTTTTGCTCTTCCTGCATCATCTTTGGCAATTGGATGGTGAGAACGCCATCGGCTACACTGGCCGAAATCTTCTCCTTGTTTACATCGTCTGGCAGAATCAGGGTTTGCTCGTACTTGGCGTAAGAGAATTCGCGACGCAAGTATACGTGCTCTTCCTGAGTCTGAGCCTCATGCTTGTTCTCCATCTTGATATGCAGGTCGCCGTTTTCGTTGAGGTTTACCTCGAAGTCTTCCTTGCGCATTCCTGGGGCTGCAAGTTCGACCGTGTATTTCGTTTGACTCTCCTTTACGTTGATGGCAGGAGCCGTAGTGTTAGCCTTCGGCATGTTGCCCTCGTTGAAAAGTCCGTTAAAAACTTCTGGAATCCAAGAATTTCTGTAGATCATAATAGTAACCTCCTAATTATTATTTTATTGTTTATATTCCGTTAATTCATGTAAAGCTTATCGCTTCACTTCCCCGTTATACAATCCTTGTACCAACAAAATGAAATCTGTCATTTCGTCATCTCGTGCGTCATAATGTCTCCTTATCATTCTTTAGGGAGAGGAAGAATATAAAAAGGGCTGTCAAGAATTTCCTGATAAGGAAGAATTCCCGACAGCCCTTTATGGTATCTCGTCTATTCTAGACTACTATTTCTCCATAAACTTCTTGGCTGCTCTGAGCTGATGTCTCATTACGCTCAAGAACTCCTGGCTCTCCTGCAATACGTTGAGGTAGAGCAATGAGATTTTCAGCATGCTGTTGTCTGAGAGATGCTGGATGCGGTCGATGTGTTTCTTACGAAGGATAGAGAGTTCGTCCTTGCAGGCATCAGCCTCGGCGAGAATCTCACGATAGTTTTCGTATCGGCTGGTCTCTATCTGCTCGCAACTCATCTTCATCAGGTCGTTTATCTTCTGACGGATAGGGGAGAACTCCTGGATGTATTCCTGAGGCAATGGGTTGAAGTTATTGTCTACGTGCTCCTTGATAGGGTCGAGCATACGGCGAAGAGAGTAGATGAAACCCTGATTGCTGTTGGCTCCTAGGTGGAACCAAGTGTTGCGCTCGATGGCTATCTCCATCGGACTCTTCTTCAGACCCAGCATTTCCTGGCGACGGAACTTCTTCAGCATGTCTTGCTCCTTGTGAAGCTCCTTGTTGGCGTGTCGCAGGTTACGTGGGTTCTCTGTGGCGAGACCATCCATAATCTGGTTGAACTCTACCAAGGCGAAGTGGCAAACGAAGCTCTGGGTGCGTGATACCTGACGGCGAAGCAAGTCCCAGACTATCTCTGGGTCGTGCGAGCGCATCATCAGCTGGAATGTGCTGCCCTTTACTTCTTCCTTTGCCTTCTTGTTGTACTGTATGTTACTGCGGATGAGCATGAAGATAACGAGGGCCATGAATGCGCTCTTTACCAAGATGCCGCCGAAGAACATGGATACGCAGACAACGGCGCAGGCTGCAAATGCTACACCGGCTGTGATAAACCATCCACCGATTACACTCAGCACACCTGTTACGCGGAATACGGCACTCTCACGGCTCCAAGCACGGTCGGCAAGCGAAGAACCCATGGCCACCATGAAGGTAACGTAAGTGGTAGAGAGAGGCAACTTGAGGT
>CAVKLF010000010.1:0-33941 GCA_963657075.1 bacterium
CCAACCGAATGGCATAGCGTTCCATCTGGGCTGAAATCTCTGCTATCAACTTGATAGCAGTGGATGATATGGTAAACGGAGGTATATACATATTTCTTTCTTTTTTGATTATACAATTCAGTTCTTTGGGGAACGTTCCAGCTTGTATGCTTCATTATTGTAGTTACACGAACTATTCATCTTTGCAAAGATTCTGCACAGAAATATTTCTTGTAATATCTGATAGCGCAAAAGCGCATTTTTGTTAGTTGGCATTGGCTCATACAGATTTGATGTTTATACATTCCTGTCAGTTGTAGGGGCTAATCTGATTGCAAAAATAATGTTTTTTTTCGTAAACAAAGCACGATTTCCGCAAAATAAAACATATTATCATTTAAAGAAATGACACAAACGCCAATTTCTCACAGAACTTTCGTACTTTTGCATTTGTAGTCCTAAAAAAAAAGCGCCGACTCTCACGAGCAAGCGCTTAATACTACCTAAATACTAACTAATAAATCTTCCTATTGAATCTTACACGATATAATAAAAGTTCAGTTTATGAATTCTAATCGATTGTTTGACGGATAACCAAGACAAAGGTTTAATGAGAAACTAAAAAAACATATTTTTAGCATTTTATTTTGTTTTTCGAACATTTTGTCGTAACTTTGCAGTCAAATTGAAACTTTTTGGTATGAAAATTAGGTTAATTATTATATTTGGCTTCATCTGCTACACTTGCGGATTGACTTTCTTGTCTTCTTGCAATCATAAAAAGACAGAGGAAGTGAACACAGCTGCGATAGATACCATGCACCTTATGGTGACACAAATTCAAAAATGCAACCGTCTCTATTCCGCAGAAGCCCATGTGCACAAGATTATTACGCATGATGACCAACTTTCCCTAAAAGGGGCATTATTCAAGAAATCCTTTCAAATCCATGTACCTGGCTCCAATCGTAAGGTGGCGATACCGATGGATGCAACCATCAAGGCATACGTAGACTTCAAAGACTTTTCTGCCAACAACGTAAGTAAAAAGGGAGACAAAATAGAGATCATATTGCCCGATCCCAAATTGACGCTCACCAGCACCAAGATAGACCATGGCAGTATCAAACAATATGTTTCGCTTACCAGAAGCAACTATTCGGATGCAGAACTTTCACAACTGGAACAACAAGGCAGGGAGAGCATCATCAAGGACATTCCTAACCTCGACCTCACAGAACAAGCCCAATACAGTGCCGCCAACACCCTCATCCCAATGCTCAAGCAGATGGGATATAAGGAGGAAAACATCAAGATAAGTTTCCGAAAGAAATTCACACTCGATGACATCAAAACTTTCTTCGATGCATCGACCGTAGAGAAAAAGACAAGACAATGAAGAAATTACAAATTATCCTCATATTACTCCTCATCATCGTAATAGGCGGAGGACTGTACTGGCTAGGGAAAGACAACTCGGCAAACGTGGTACAAGAGGAAAAGACACTGCTCTCACCTACCCAAGTAGAGAGCATCGAGGCTATCGGACAATGGGAATTTCTATCCGTAAGCGACGAGGAAATCGTAGACACTACCCGTCATGGATTTTTTTCCGACGACCAACTGGTACGTATCTACTATGGCACGCTACGACTGGGCATCGACATGAAGGACGTAAAAGAGAACTGGATAAAGCAGGAAGGAGACAGCATCTGCTGCACACTGCCACCTGTGAAACTACTCGACCACAACTTCATCGACGAGGCGAAAACCAAGAGTTTCTTCGAAGAAGGGAAATGGACGGGGGCAGACAGACAAGCGATGTATGATAAAGCCTACCACCTGATGAAGAAACGATGCCTAACCCCTACAAACATAGGAACGGCTCAGAGAAATGCCCAAGCACAGTTTAGGCAAATGCTGAAGGCGATGGGATACACCCGTGTAAAAATAGAATTTGACGAATAAACATGTAACATAAAAAATAACAGCGATGGATGCAATCAACGATTTTTTCTCAGCGTTCAGCTCATTCCTTTGGGGATGGCCGATGATTATACTCTTGTTAGGAACCCATCTGTTCCTTACCATTCGCCTGCGTTTTCCACAGCGCAAGATTTTCAAGGCAATCAAACTGTCGGTCAAGAAAGATAAAGACGCCACTGGCGATGTATCGCAATTCGGAGCCCTCGCTACCGCACTTGCTGCCACTATTGGCACAGGCAACATCGTAGGTGTGGCTACGGCTATCGCACTAGGCGGACCTGGAGCCGTACTCTGGTGCTGGCTAACTGGTGTATTCGGCATCTCCACCAAGTACGCAGAGGGACTACTTGCCGTAAAATACCGAGTAAAGACCAAGAGCGGAAAAATGCTGGGCGGTCCGATGTACGCATTGGAAAATGGACTGGGATGGAAATGGCTAGCCATCCTCTTCGCCTTCTTCGCAGCCCTTGCCTCCTTTGGCATCGGCAGCACGGTACAGGCAAACGCCATCTCCACACTAGCTGCCGATCAGTATAACATCTCGCCATACATTACAGGAGCTATCATTACTGTTCTTGCTGCTGCTGTGATTATAGGAGGCGTGAAAAGCATCGCCAACGTATCAGGCATGCTCGTGCCTTTCATGGCACTCTTCTATGTACTCGGTTGCATCTATATATTATTTGTAAATCATGCCTATCTACTACCTGCCATCAAGATTATTCTGGAGTCAGCATTTACCACAAAGGCAGCAGGAGGCGGATTTGCAGGTAGCACCCTGATGATGGCTGCTCGCTATGGTATCGCACGAGGTCTATTCTCCAACGAGAGCGGTCTTGGCTCTGCTCCTATTGTAGCAGCAGCGGCTCAGACTCGTAACCCCGTACGACAGGCTTTGGTGTCATCTACAGGTACTTTTTGGGATACAGTTGTCATCTGTGCCCTGACAGGACTGGTCATCACATCCAGCATCATCGCCTACCCAGACATCGACTATCGCGACGGAGCCGCCCTCACCAAGGCAGCATTCAGCAAGATACCTTACATCGGTGCTCCTCTTCTCACCTTCGGGCTAGCCACTTTCGCCTTCAGTACCATCCTAGGATGGAGCTATTATGGCGAAAGATGCGTAGAATATCTTAAAGGCAAGAAGTGGATGCTCAGCTTCCGCATCATCTACATCGCCAGTGTCTACTTAGGCAGTGTCATCAGCCTCGGCTTGGTATGGAACATCGCCGACTGCATGAATGCCCTCATGGCTATTCCTAACCTCATCTCCCTACTCTGCCTTAGCGGCATCATCGTGCATGAGACGAGAAAGTATCTCTGGCGAGACCGACTCGACAGAGATATGGACGAGAGCGAAATACTGGAGCTAGAAAAGGAATAAAAACAACAAAAGCTCGGACGGCACTTGATTACCATCCGAGCTTTTATTGTTTTTCCTCACAGAAAAATCATTCTTCATTTATAATCGAATCTGCATGTGCTTCATGGCATGTCCACCCCATACTGCGTCGTTCACATGTAGGAAACCGACACGAGCATAGAGGCGCTCTGCTTTCGGATTAGCCTTATCACAAAGCAATCCCACGGCAGGAATGCCCAAATCTTTGGCCCGTTGGATACCTGCCTCCAGCAGATGAGTGGCAACCCCCTTGCCACGATAATTACTCGACACGGCAAGACTGTCTAGATAGAATTCACCCTCTTCCGTCTCATCGTCCATACCCGAATAGTCTATTCCGAAGCTCACGATAGCCTCTGCGATGAATCGCTGACGCAAGGTTTTGAGCAGCGCGCCGTCATACCCCACCAATATGCCAGCTAGAATGCCATCGCTTGTAGTGGCCACCAAGGTATTGCGATAACTATACTGGCTATCTTCCATGGCTACCAGACGGGTCATCATCTGATGAAAATCTATCAACGTATGCCGAGGACCAGCAAAGTTTTGACAGCACTCTGGGTTCATCGCCTCCATGATGAGCGAAGCAATATGCGAGGCCATATCTGGAGTAGCCTGCTCTATCTTAACTTTTATATTCATGCTTTATTCTCGTTGTGATTACACATTGTGTAGAAACTAGTAGACATCAAGATGGCTACTTAAACAGGCCAAATAGCTCTGCATCTATCAAATCTGTCACCTTACGGAAGTCTTCGGGATTCTCCCCAAACTCCAGTCTATCACCATCTACGATAATGAGTTTCCCTTTATAGGTTTTAATCCATTCCTCGTATCGGTTGTTCAACCCCTGCAGATAGTCGATACGGATACTTTTCTCAAAATCCCGGCCTCGCTTTTCGATGTGCTTGACGAGCGTAGGGATGCTACTCTTGATATATATCATCAGGTCTGGGAGTTTCACCAGACTAATCATCAGGTCGAAAAGGTCGGTATAGTTGGCAAAGTCTCTATCGCTCATCATACCTATATCATGAAGATTAGGAGCGAAGATACGAGCATCCTCGAAAATAGTTCTGTCTTGCACGATAGTCTGCTCCGAACGAGATATTTCCACTACGTCATGGAATCGCTTGTTGAGGAAGTAAATCTGAAGATTAAACGACCATCTCTCCATATCCTTGTAGTAGTCTGCGAGATATGGATTATTGTCTACCGGCTCGAAGTTAGCCTTCCAACCATAACGCTTGGCAAGCATTTTTGTGAGAGTAGTCTTGCCGCTACCTATATTTCCTGCTATTGCTATATGCATTTGATTCAATTGAAAATTTATAATTAAGAATAATCGTTTTACTCTTTTACCGTATCAGAGAACAAGCCAAAGAGTTGGGCATCTATCCTGTCGATGATATCACCAAATTGTTTAGGATTATGTTCGAAATCGAGGTCATCTACCTCTACGACCAGCACCTTGCCCTTGTAATGGTTTATGATGAAATCCTCGTAAAGATGATTGATTCCCTCAAGGTAGTCGATAGGCATCTTCTGCTCATATTCTCTTCCCCGCTTCTGGATATTTTTCACCAAATGAGGAACAGAGGAACGGAGATATATCATAAGCCTTGGCATCTCCACGACCTCCAGCATCGACTCAAAGAGTTCCATATAGGTTTGGTAGTCTCGCTCGTCCATATTACCCATTTTGTAATTATTGGCGGCAAAAACATACACACCCTCAAAGATGGTGCGATCTTGTATCACCGTCTCCTTGCTTTGCTGTATCTCCAGTAAGTATTTGAAACGCTGCTTCAAGTAGAACACCTCCATATTGAGAGCCCATCGGGGGATGTCCTTGTAATAGTCGTCGATATATGGATTTTCCGTCACGGGTTCCAAGTACTTCTTCCAGCCGTAATGCGTGGAGAGCATATTGGTCAACGTGGTTTTTCCACTACCGATATTTCCTGCAACTGCTATATACATTTATTCTAATGAACTATTAAGTATTAATAATGAACAATGGAGCAAGCGCCAATGCTGACTCCATTCAGATTTTGCAAAAGTACAACAATTATTTGGGATAAACAAAAAAAATGCGCCAAAATCGGCGCATTCAGTTTTATATTAACACAGGAATCTCGCATATCCCACGGATTTTCTAATCGCAAGCTATCAATATGCACTAAAACCATCAGTATTCTCTCTCTATCAATTCGAGACACATTCTAGTGTTATGGTAAGGACACTTCCAAAATCCAGCCTTATCATCCACCTTATTCACACTGCCATCTTCAAGAATAGCCCAATGCCACTCACCATTCTTGGCATCCATCAAATATTTTGCCACATAGTTCCAGCAACGGATGGCCACCTCCAAACTTTCCTCGATGCGGAAGTACTGGTAGAGGTCTATATGACCGATGATATTCTCGCACTGCACCCACCATTGGCGCTGAAGGTCGTACTTATCATCATTCTTCCAGTGCTCGTACACCATACTGCCATCTGGACGCAAACCTTCATCGGCAGCCTCAGCTATACGACGGATGAGATGTTCTATTTTGCGCAACACATCCTTATCGCCAAGAACAAGGGCGGTTTCATGTAGCAGCCAGGATGCCTCGATATCATGACCAAAACTCTCAATGTTACGTTTGCCCACCCACTCGTCGTTGAAGAAGAGGTCTAGATGATAAGTCTGGGAATTGAGCAGCTTATCTGTAAAGATATCGAGCAAGTTGCGGATAGCCTTTTCCAGTTCGTCAGTCTGCCACACACGATAGAGATTGGTATATGGCTCGATGATATGCAGGTGAGTGTTCATCGTGCGAGAACCATTCTCATCCTTGTCTGAAAGACGCATATCGGCAATTGGGTTCCACTCCCTAGTCAAAGCCTCTATGTACCCATTATGCTTACTGTCGAAAGCATGCTTCTCGATGTCATGATACAAGGAGACAGCGATATCGAGCGCTTCTTCGTCGCCTGTAGCACGGGCATACTCAGAGAAACCATAGATGGCAAAACCGATGGCATAGGTCTGCTTCTTGGTATCGAGCGGATTGCCCTGGTAGTCTACACTCCAATAGACACCTCCATACTCTTGGTCGAGGAAATGGTCGCGCACATACTCCTTGGCACGAGTGGCTGCCTCTAGATATTCAGGCTTCCTTAATACTCTATAAGCGGCAGAGAAAGCCCATAGGATGCGAGCATTCATCACCGCGCCCTTTTCTGCCTTTGGATGCACCTGGTCATTACCGTCCACACGACCATAGAATCCTCCGTTCTCTTTATCTACAACCTTTTCTAGCCAATAGTTCAGGATATTGTTCTCCAAAACATCCTTCATCGTTTGTTTTAAGTTTTCCATCATGTTCTTTTAGTGATTATTTGTTTTACTTCTTGATAGGGAATTTCCAAGCCAATATCATTAGCAGGAATGCAATGACTGCCGGGAAAAGTGAAAAGAGCGACCAAACCATCGTGAGCACGGAGTCGGTGACACTGGCAGGGTCTATCATCGTATTTCCCATCTTGTCGGTTATCATATTGGCTCCAGCCATACCGAGCAACAGGGCGATGAGTGAACCGGAGATAGCTGTACCAAACTTCTGACTCATAGTACCGGATGAGAAGATAAGACCTGTGGCAGAAGTACCGAAACGCTCCGTATGGTAATCTGCTACGTCGGCATACATAGACCACATGAGTGGAGAATAGATACCGATACCGACTGAAGTGAATATGACCAAGCCTATCATCACCCATATGTACGAAGGATCCATAGGAACAAAGAAGAACGCTACGGAAAGCGCCAAACAGAGAGCTGCAGACCAGAAGAATGCCATGCGCTTGCTTCCCACAATGCGTGTAAACCAAGGTGAAACTCCTCCGAATACCATGCAAGTAACTTCACCGAATGCCATGAATACGGTATAATTGATGATGAGCCCCTCTACGGTGACATTGCCATGCAAACAGTAATCGAACATATAGCCTGCCACTGCATAGCGGAAACCATTGAAGAAGTTGGTACAAACGGCGATGGCCGTCATGTAGAGCCAAGCCTTGTTGTGTACGAGGTCTACAAACTGATGGAAAGAGAACTTCTCTGCCCGCTTAGGCTGCAGGCGCTCCCTGGTAAGAAGTCCACATATCAGGGTCATCACGGCAGCCACAATACCGAGCACTGCTCCGATAACAGCATACTGATGCGCATCTGTACCTCCTACAAATTTCTGGAGATAAGGGAAAGAAAGCAACGTAACAAAACCCATGGCGTAAGCTCCCACCATACGAAATGAAGAAAACCGGTTTTTCTCATCGTCATTGTCTGTCATCACACCGAGCAACGAACCGTAAGGTACATTTACCATCGTATACACTGCCATCATCAAGAGATAAAGGGTGTAAGCATAGATTCGCTTGCCCACAGGTCCGAAATCTGGCGTGTAAAGCAACAATGCAAAAATCAAGCCGAAAGGAATGGCACCGAAGATAAGCCAAGGTCGATAGGTACCAAAACGGCTCTGTGTACGATCGGCAAGCGTACCCATCAATGGATCGGTCACCACATCGAACATACGGGCGATGAGCATTAAGACTGCTGCATCCGCAAAAGAAAGTCCGAAGACATTGGTAAAAAACAAAGGGAAAGCGATACTCATCACTTTCCAAACGATACCACCTGCAGCGGCATCACCGAGAGCATAAGCAATTTTTTCTTTTATACTAGCCATCTTCTTTTGAAATTATGAGTGTTAAATGTTAAATGTTAAGTGTTAAATTTAAAATGTTGAGTGTTGAATTCTTCACTCTTCGTTCTTCACTCTTCACTCTTCGTTCTTCACTCTTCACTTACCAAAAGGGGGATCCTCCCCCTCGTTCGTATGGATAATACGCACGAGAAAGAAGAATCCCCAACAATCTTGATACCTTATTTCTATATACCTAATGTTTTTTTGTTCTTCGCTACCAATGCCTTGATCTTCTCTACCGAGAACTGGGTGCGATAGTCATCCTTGGGCGTATTCATACAGTAGTCTACCAAACGATCGATTGTAGAAGTGGCCACGTGCATGCGAGTATCTGAGGAAGCGTAGTAAATGAACACTTTTCCATCCTCGTCGGCTATCCAACCATTGGCGAACACTACGTTCATCACGTCGCCGATATACTCACCATCCTCTGGCACGAGGAGGTAACCACCCGGTTCGGCTATCACCTTGGTAGGGTCATCGAGAGCAGTCATGTACATATAGAGAACATAGCGAAGACCACTGGCGCAACCACGCACGCCATGTGCCAAGTGCAACCATCCCTTATCTGTCTTGATGGGGTGAGGTCCCTCACCATTCTTCACCTCTTGAATGGTATGGTAGTGACGAGCATTGATAATCGTTTCCTCGGTAATCTCGGCATGGGTGATATCTTCGACGAGCGCCCAGCCTATACCGCCACCAGAACCCGTATCTATAAAGCCATCCTGTGGACGAGTATAGAAAGCATACTTGCCATCTACAAACTCAGGATGCAATACCACGTTGCGTTGTTGGCTCTTGGTCTTCAGATCCGGGAGACGCTCCCAGTTTACCAGATCTTTGGTACGAGCGATGGCTGCTGTAGCAGTAGCCGCACTGAGGTCGCCCGACTGAGTATCATCGTGGCGTTCTGCACAGAATACGCCATAAATATATCCATCTTCATGAGCCGTAAGGCGCATATCATAGATATTGGTAGCCGGCACGATATCTTCTGGCATGGTGATAGGCTCGTCCCAGAAACGGAAATTGTCTACACCATTAGGACTCTCTGCTACCGCGAAGAAACTCTTGCGGTCAGCTCCCTCTACACGTACCACGAGGAGATACTTGCCTTTCCACTTGATGGCACCAGAGTTTAAGGTGGCATTCATCATCAGGCGCTGCATCAGATAAGGATTGCTTTTCTCATCGAAGTCATAGCGCCACTCCAAAGGAGTATGCTCCGCCGTAAGGATGGGGTTCTTATACTTCTCATAGATACCATTTCCCCACTCCATGGGTTCATTCTTACGGCTCAACAATTCCTCATGATGAGCGCGAAGTGCTTTCACTTTGTCTTGAAACGTTGTCATAATTATCTTGTTTTTATTTTCTTATCAATATTCCCAAACGATAGAGCTATTGAATTCTTCACTCTTCGTTCTTCACTCTTCACTTCACTCTGCGAATGTCTTTCGCAAAGAGCACCTTCTTCTCTTTCTTTAACGCCTGAAAGTCTTTCACGATGTCACCATCGCCCACACCTGGCAGATAAGCCTCTTCTTGAGGCTTATCCCAGGCATTGCGCCAGAAGAGAACGTAGCTCACCGAATAGTCTTTAAGCACAGGCCAAAGTACTTGGGTAAACCAGTCCTTCTTCTGCGAGATACCCCGGCACCCTGTCTCGGTGAGTGCAGCCATCTTGCCTTCTTTCTTGGCAGCAGCCATCACTACATCCAGTGTTTCCTTCAGATTCTTCTGGTAATTGGCATCATTGTTGTCAAACTCATAGATGTCAACTCCCATCATATCTACGTATTCGCCTCCGGGGAATCGTTCCAGGAAGAGGTCTACGGTCTTCTGGTCGCTCAGGTTAGGCGACCACGCCCAAACAATGTTGTTACACCCTGCTTTAGTAAGTGTGTGATAGGTCATTGCATAAAGTTGGTTATATTGAGCAGGTGTACAACTGTTGGCGCCCCACCAAAACCATCCGCCATTCATCTCATGCCATGGACGTAGGATGACAGGAACGAGTTTATCATCATTCGTTTTTAAAGAGAGGATGAAGTCTGCTACTTTTTTGAGCCAAGTATCAAACTCTGCATGTTTGGCACCACCCTCCAGTACGGCAGCTACTGCATTCCCCTTAGGGTCCCAGGCATTCTCGCCAGTGACAGGATTCCAAGGATGCCAACTTAAGGTAACGATACCTCCACGCTCATGCTGGGCGATAATCTCCTGTCGCATACGGTCAAAAGGAACATCGTCTAGATTTTTCCGACTATCCAGTTCGATTTTGCCGAGGTCGAATCCCATCACAGCAGGATAGTCGCCAGCGGTAAGAAGCACATCGCTCTTGCCATCATCCCATTTCCAGGTAGTACCATATACGGGGTCATCTTGATGCCCTAGCATGATACCCTTGCTGACCAATTTCTGCAAGCGAGCCTTGAGTTGCTCGGCAGGTGTATTGCAGCAAGCTTTCTTGGCTGAACAAGAAACCTTATCCGTCTGGGTAGATGCTCCAGTGATGCCATCTACCTGTGCCATAGTTCCCTGCATTGCCATCAAACAAGCTGCAGTCAATAAAAATTTCCTTATCATGTTATTTCGTCGTTAAATGTTTCACTATAAAGCTCTGCCATTCATCCCATTGTTCCTGGTACCAATAATGTCCAGTCATCTGATAGAGGCTCAACGTCTTTGGAGCCTTTACTATATTATAAAGACCATAAGCAGATGTGGGTGGCACCACCTCATCATTATACCCAAAGCTATACCAGCCTGGCACACTGATACGGCGGGCAAAGTTTACACCATCATAGTAGCGAGCAGCCTCTACCCGTTTTTTTTCTATCTCTGAGAGTTTATTTTCTTTCCAAGCTGCCCCTTGGCTTTTACTTTCGTTATAAAAGTAATGAGGCCATCCGCCAGCCACACCATGGACTTCCGCCTCATAGTCGCACATGGCATCATGTACGGCAGCCAAGAAAGTGATGCGCTTGTCGAGTGCTGCTACTGCCAGGGAGAGGAATCCACCCTGAGAAGAGCCTGTTACGCCGATGGTCTTGCCATCCCACTCTGGGAGAGAGGCAATATAATCTACACCACGAACGGCACCCGTCACAATGCGCTTATATACATTGCGGTCACGATTTTCGATATTCGTATCCCAGTAACCATTCAGTGCCGCATTGGCGAGGTCATCATACACATTCTGCGGCATGGTAACAGGAATGCCATGCACACCGATTTCGAGCACAATACACTCGGCTGGAGCGGTATAGGTATCACCCGAATAAGGACGGACACCGGCTCCTGGCACACGGAGCATAGCTGGATATTTGCCTGCTTTAACGGGCACACTCAATATACCATAGATTTTGGAGCCCCAGCGATTGTTATGATAACTTATCTCGTATACATTCTTATCCCTGGTGCAACGCTCTGGCAGCAGCACCTTGGTTGGGTGGAGATCGTTTTGTCGAGCCTCATCCAAAGTTTTCTTCCAAAAATCATCGAAATCCTTAGGCTCTTGGCAAAATGGTTGTATTTTTTCTGGAGAGAATGCTGCAGTACAAAGTCCTTCGTAGTCCTTGCCGTTTACATGTGCTACCACTTTCAGGCGATAGAAGCCCGACTTGTCCATCGAGCCTACATGTTTCATCGTACCATCTTTTAGAATTATACTTTTTTTCGTTTCAGGAAACATCACCGGTCCTGCCATATAATCCACTTTCACGTTATCGAGCAACGTACCGCTCTTACGTACATTCACTGTAAAGGTAGCCTTCTCGCCCACCTTATAGTTCCAGTCTTGATGATCGGGAGTGACAGTGACTATGATGTTGTGGCCTATGACTTGTGCACTAATGCTCAGGGAGCATAGCACACTTGTCATAACACCTATAATCATTAACCTAAAATAACTTGTTACGCGACTCATATTTTGTTTATTTTTTAGTTAGTTGTAATATGCTATTGTTTTACGAGTGCAAAGATACTACAAAAGTTTAAAACACTCATGTATTATTTTGCCCAATAGCTATACTTTCCTTGCAAAAGCTACAAAAAGCCAAATATTTTCGATTCCATCAAGTTATCCTCGATACTTTTTGTATTGTTCTACTTCGGAGAGTTTGAAGACATGAGTAACCAGCATAAAAAATATGTCCCGACACTTCTGATACAACGTCCCCGACGTTGTGTTTGTTGCCTCACCACGGCACTTTTTTGCCCCTGCAAGAGCAAAAAAGTGCCCTCGAATGGGCAACATTATGCCGATACGAGACACAAGCCGTTAATTCCAACAAAGAAATTAGTCTCCTTGTGGCTTGAATGGAGAAGTATCCAGGATGAATCCACACACTTTTGCAAGTGCCCCGAAAAAATAAATATAATAATGTACGCGAACATTATTAAATATACAACAAGCTGGAAGATGTATAGAAAAGAAATGTGGAAAAATGACCTCACACCTCACTAAAACGACAGAAACAACTGATTATAAATACATTATAGCAGTGAAGTGTAGCTCTCAGACCTCACTCAGACCTCACTCAGACCTCACTGATCATTTCTTCGATTTCGAGAATAAGGGAAAATGTGCAGCGTAGTGAAGGTCTGAGTGAAGTCTGAGTGAGGTCAAAGTGAGGTCTGAAAGCCACACCTCACAAGACCAAACCACCTATAACACAGCACATTACAGTACATCTAGTGAGGTGTGAGGTCAAAATGGCAAATTAGCCCATATTTGGCGCAAAACCACATTTAGCAAAAAAGTACTAGCAATAAGCAAAATATGTTCAACGCTTTTTACAAAAAAGTTTTAACTTTGCAACCGAAAAGAGTAAAAACCTCAAAACATAAGACAACATAACATAAACAACATAAAATAATCACAACAATGAAACAAAAGAAAAGACAAACCTAACTAAAGCCTCTTACATAGTTTGCGCCCACTCATGGAGCACAAAGAAAAACTAGAGAGCCACTTATTCACGTTGCCGTCGCTCTAAAGCGTAAGAGGCGACCTGTTTTAACCAACTAACAAAAATCGTATGAATCCAAAAAGTAGAGAAAAGTTGCTTGCTGGAGTTGCAGCCTTGGGTCTTCTCGGCATATCTCCTCAGCAAACTTTCGCAGTCCAAATCACATCGACACAGGCTGTACAACAAACAAAAAAGATTACAGGTAATGTATCCGATGCCATGGGACCCATCATCGGTGCTACTGTAAAAGTGAAAGGCACAAAGAATGCCGCAGTGACAGATATGGATGGCAACTACAGCCTCAATGTCAGTGCAGGACAAACCGTAGAAGTTACTTACGTAGGCTACGTGACAAAGACTTTTAAGGTGGGGGCACAAAGCAAGTATGACGTTACCCTTGCCGAAGACAATAATAGCCTGCAGGAAGTGGTGGTAGTAGGCTATGGTACCATGAAGAAAAGCGACCTCGCCGGTGCTTCTGCATCAATGGACGAGAAGACACTGAAACAAACTCCCATCACCAACGTAGACCAAGCCTTCCAGGGTCGTATTTCTGGTGTGAATGCAGTACAGACTTCTGGACAGCCAGGTTCTGCCGTGGCTGTGAGCGTGCGTGGCATCGCCACCATCAACGCCAACTCCGAGCCATTGTATGTGGTGGATGGTGTCATCTTCAATTCGCAGAGCAATAGCGGTTCATCACTCGGATTGGGCGATGCACTCGGCAACGGCTCCCACTCAGCCGTATCACCATTATCCCTTATCAACCCAAACGACATCGTCAGCATGGAAGTATTGAAGGATGCTTCTGCTACAGCCATT
Source organism: bacterium (assembly GCA_963657075.1). Lineage (GTDB taxonomy): Bacteria > Bacteroidota > Bacteroidia > Bacteroidales > Bacteroidaceae > Prevotella. The sequence goes on from CAVKLF010000010.1 coordinate 13,935, forward strand.
TATGGTGCCCAGGGTGCCAATGGCGTTGTCTTGATTACTACCAAGAAGGGTAAGGCTGGCGAGGCTAAGTTTACCTATACAGGTTCGGTAGCAGCCAGCCGTCAAAATAAGCGTCTGGACATCATGAACCTCCGTGAATTTGCAGAATTCTATAATGATTTGGCAAATCAGGGCGAAATATCCAAACCTGACGCAGTATATAGCGACCCATCCATCCTTGGCATCGGTACCAACTGGCAGGATGCCATCTTCCAAACAGCATGGCAGCAGTCTCATCAAGTAAGTGCTGAAGGCGGAACAGACAAGGTAAACTACTATATCTCTGGCAACTGGACAGACCAGGATGGTACCATCATCGGCTCAGAGTTCAACCGCTATTCTTTCCGCGTGAACCTTTCCGCCCAGCTGAAGAAGTGGTTCAAACTCGGACTGAACGCCACCTATTCCAAGACATCAGAAAGCCTGAAGCTTGCCGATGGTTCAGAAGGTCTGATCAACTATTCTTTGACAACCCCTCCTGACATTCAGATTTACAATATCGATGGTGGATACTCCAGTGTTTCCAAGGAAGGATTTACCAATCCTAACCCTATCGCCATGGCCATGATGGACGAGATCTTGCTGGACCGCCAGAGCTTGAATGGTAGTATTTTTGCAGACATCACACCTATCAAAAACTTGACATGGCACATACAGTTGGGTTATGACATCGGTGCATCCAAGGGACAGACTTATAATCCGATGATAGACCTCGGCACATGGAAACGCCAGAGCAATCAGGCCCGCCTTCAGAAGAACAGCAACAATTTCTGGTCTCTCAACAACTATTTGCAGTACAACTTTAGTATTAGCAAACATAGCGTCACGGCCATGCTCGGCCAGGAGTGCTGGGAATCTAAGTATGACTATACATCAGTATACAACACCGACCTTCCTAACGACGTGGTTCACAACCCAGCCCTAGGCAAGGGCAACCCACAAATAGGCGCAGGATGGGGAAGTTCATCCATGGCCTCCTTCTTCACTCGCGAGACGTACAACTACGACGACCGCTACCTCGCCACATACACCTATCGTTATGATGGTAGTTCCAACTTCGGTCCTAACAACCGCTGGGCAGGCTTCCACTCCATCGCATTGGCATGGCGTTTCTCTAACGAGGAATTCGTGAAGAAGTTTGCAGGCAAGTGGTTGAGCAATGGTAAATTGCGTCTCGGATGGGGACAAACAGGTAATGCCAATATCGGTGGTTATCTTTGGGGTTCAGCCATGAGTACCATGGACACCGCCCTCGGCACCAGCTACCGTCCCAAGAACTTGAAAAACCTCGACATCAAGTGGGAAACCCAGGAGCAGTGGAACGTAGGTCTGGATCTTGGATTCCTGGACAATCGCATCAACTTGACCGTAGACTGGTACAAGAAGATGTCAAAGGATATGTTGATGCAACTCAACCTGCCTTCTATCATGGGTACTAGCGGTAATGCATCATCAGCTCTCGCTGCGCCTTATGGCAACTATGGCGACATCGAAAACACGGGTCTTGAGATTGCACTCAATACCAAACCTGTGATGACCAAGAACTTCGACTGGAGTTCTGACGTAACAATCTCCATCAACCGCAACAAGCTGAAGAGCCTCTCGGGCAGTACCGCCTTGCTGGGTAAGGGACAGTGGAGCGACGTAGTATCTCGTTCCGTGCCGGGCGAAGCCCTCTATGGTTTCTACGGCTATGTAGTGGAAGGTGTATATAAGGACTATAACGACTTGATTAGCTCTCCAGTACAGACACTCCAGAAGAACAACTATAATGTGACTACCGATGCCAACGGCAACAAGGTGTACTCTTGGAAGCCAGCCAGCGAGCTGAACCGCACCAATACCACCTACGTGGGTGACTTGAAATACAAGGACATCAACGGCGACGGCATCATCGACGAGAACGATAAGACCAACATCGGTTCTCCACTCCCCAAGTGGACGTTCGGTTGGAACAATACATTCCGCTACAAGAACTTCGACTTGAACGTGTTCGTCAACGGATCTGTAGGCGGCAAGGTGGCCAACTACCTGAACATGAAGATGACCCACATGAACTCTCCATGGACTAACCAGCTGAAGGATGTAAACAAGCGTGTACGTCTTGTTCCTACAGACGGAGATTACACATCAGGGTGGTATGATAACATCCAGAATGTAACAGTAGACAACCCTAACTCGATGTACCCACGTGCATCCATCAACGATCCTAACGACAACGATGCGTTCAGCGACCGTTACATCGAGGATGGTTCATACGTTCGTCTTAAGAGCATGGCTTTGGGCTACACATTCGACCAGAAGCTCATCCAGAAGATTGGCTTGACCAACCTTCGACTGACCCTCACAGCATCTAACCTATTCACCATCACAGGTTACAGCGGTTACGACCCTGAGGTTGGTCTCTCTACACAAAGTGCAAATGTTTATGGTCTAGACTTCGGGCGTTACCCATCTCCTACCACCATTACATTTGGTGTGAATGTATCATTCTAACATCTAAATTGAAAAGTTATGAAACTTAAGAATATCAAATATACAGCATTTGTAATGCTTCTCTGTCTGGGAACGACCTCTTGCGACAGTTTCCTTGACAAACCAGTAGAAGACAATTACAACACCGAGAACTACTATGATGGTGATGCCGCTTGTATCTCGGGCGTCAACTATCTCTACAATTCTCCATGGTACGATTTTCAGCGTGGCTTTATCAAGGTGGGTGAGGTAATGTCTGGCAACATGTATTGGGGTTCTAGTCCATACATGAATTTCAGTACCAACGGAACAGACGAAGACTTGGTAAACATGTCTTATTCTCTCTGGGCAGAGATTGGCCACTGCAGCACCGTGTACGAATCTCTTCTAAATGCTAAAAACACCAGTACAAGCGTGAAGAATCAGTGTCTGGGAGAGTGCCTTACATGGAAGGCTATGGCATATTTCTACCTGGTTCGCACATTCGGCGACGTGCCTATCATCCATAGCAACTCTGAGACACTCGCCGCAGGCAATTACAACGAACTGCACAAGGTACAGAAGGCCGATGTATATGAGTACATCATCATGACACTCGAAAAGGCAATGGAGCTGCTCCCACAGGAGAAGAACACCAGCGGGCGCATCGACTACTATGGTGCTGAGGCATTGCTCGCCAAGGTTTACCTGACTAAGGCTGGTGTATCAGGCTCGCTGAACCAGGACGACCTAAAAAAGGCCGCAGAATATGCTAAGGACGTTATTAATAATTCTGGTCGCCAACTCATGGAGCACTATGAGGACATATTCCGTGGATCCAACCAGTTCTGCGACGAAATCTTGATTGCATGGCGCTGGACAGTAGGTTCTCAGTGGACTTCTCAGAACACCCTTCAGAGCGACTTGGCCCCTGAAGGTTTCGATGAGAATGGTGACTGCTGGGGAGGTTGGGGAGGTCCATCAGTCGACCTAATGGAAGCCTTCGGCGTATCGCCCAAGGACGACCCATCCAACCGTGTTGATCCCGACTATCGCCGCAAGGCTACCATCATGATGCCGGGCGACGTGTACTCCTACTTCTGGAGAGACCACGACCTTCCTGAAAGTGCCAAGAAGGGTGGCGTTACCAAGGGATTCTCATACCTGGACTTCTGGTACAACAAAGATTATAACTCTGCAGCAACCGGTCAGTGCCAGGGTCCTTGCGGTGGCAACAACGTAAAGCATCTCTACGGCGACAACGCTGACCACAAGGCAGAATTGGGCATCAGCCCTGGTCGTATGTCAAACGCTTTGCCAACACCTATTCTCCGTCTTGCAGACATCTACTTGGTATATGCAGAGGCCGAAGTATTACAGGGCAACACCACCGACGCCCTGGCGTTGGAGTGCTTCAACAATGTGCGCGGTCGCGCATACGAGTGGAGTGGCTTCGTGAGAAAGACTAGCTTGACATTTGACGACATCTGGAAAGAGCGCCGTTTGGAACTTGCAGGTGAAGGCGACCGCTGGTATGACTACGTGCGCCGTGCCTACTACGACGTGAGCGGTTGTATAGCCGACCTCAAGTCGCAGCACCGTAACGCTATGTGGAATTGTGACGAGGCATACAAATCTTACTACACAAGTGGCACATGGAACAGTTCAAACATCCAGTATGACGAGAGCACTCCTATTCCAAATGTTACAGAGAGCAGCTTTATCTTGCCATTCCCGACAGAGGACGTTGCATTGAACCCGAACTTGGCTACCAATGCCGAGGCTATACACGTAGACGTACGCAGTACCTATAGTTATTAATCATTTAAGAGAATATAATTATGAAAATCAATAATATAAATAGGATCATGTTCGCCGTAGCACTTGCAGCAGTCAGCGCAGGATTCGCATCTTGTGCAGATGAGCCAGACAAGTATGAGACTACAGGTGGCATTCCTACCATCGATTACATTCGCCCGGTAGATGCAGCCAGCAAAGACTCTTTGCTAACAGCTGCATCCCTCAACAATACCATCTGTATTGTAGGTAGAAACCTTCGCAGTGTAAAAGCTATCGACTTCAACGACCAACAGGCAGTCTTGAATACGAGTTACATGACCGATAATACCATCATCGTAACAGTACCCAAGGCTATTCCTAACAAGGTTAGCGACAAGATTTACTTTATCACGACAAGTAACGACACCGTCGACTACGACTTCAAGACCATCGTCCCCGCTCCTACCATCAACAGCATGAGCAATGAGTGGGCTGCCGCTGGCGAAGAAGTAACCATCAGTGGCGACTACTTCCTGGATTACGACAACTTCCACTTGGGCATCAAGGTAGGTGAAAAGTACACCATCCCATACGAAGACTTAACTATCACCCAGAATAGCATCAAGTTCAACATGCCAGAGGATATGCCAAAGCATGAGCCTATCAACATCACTACCATCAACGGCACGACCAAGGCCCCATTCGAGTACATGGACAACCGCGGCATGCTGTTCGACTTCGACACACCTTGGAAGGAAGGCGGCGATATATTGGGCAACAACGGATGGCACAACCGCACCATCCAAAGCGACGAAACATCGCTCTCAGGCAACTACCTCGTGATGGGCGACGCAGACATGGACACCGATGGTGGCTGGAACGACGGCAACTTCTCGTTCGAATACTGGCCAGGAAGCTGGCAAGACCCAGAGACCTACTCTAGCCGTCCACGCATGGAAGACCTCGCCGACTTCAGAGACTGGCAAAACCTCAATCTGAAGTTTGAGATGTGCATCCCAGCCGACAATGGTTGGTCTGCCGCTCCTATGCAGATTTACTTCGGTAGTGTAACTCAGATATCCAACGGTTCTGCAGGAGTACAAGACATTTATGGCAACGTTTTGGCTGGTGCCAACAACACCTTCCTCCATGAGCAAGGTACCCTGGCCCGTGCTCTCTACATGCCATGGCAGAATACCGACGACTTGCTGTATAACACCAACGGCAAGTGGGTAACAGTAACCATCCCATTGACCGACTTCGTATACGACTACGATGGCAATAAGGGATTGACTTACAAGGGTGTCAATGATTTCGACGCATTCAACATCTTTATCGTGAAGGGTGCTTACAACGATGCCTCAGTATTACCTACCGGTGTAAAGTGTCACCCTATCATCAAGATAGACAATATCCGCGTGGTACCTAATAAATAAACTTATAATCTGAATTGATATGAAAAAGATAAGCAAAATATTCGCAATGTTGGTGGTAGCCCTCGTGGGGCTATCGCTGACAGCCTGCAGCGACGGCGACGAACTCTCTACCGACCAATACGGCAATGAGATTTCCCTTCAGGCATTCGGTCCCTGCCCTGTACTCCGTGGCGGAACCTTGTACCTCTATGGTTCCAATCTGGATCAGATAAGCGAGATAGACCTCCCTGGTGCCGACCCCATCACGGCATACGAAGTGTTACAGAGTGGCAAGCAGAGTAAAATCTCCATCCAGGTACCAGCAGAGAAATGCGAGTCTGGCCTGATTGTTTTGAAGACCATCAAAGGTGGTGAGATAAAATCAGTAACTCCTATCACCTATCGTGAGGACATCGAAATCACCAAGATGTATGTAGGTGACAATGAAGAGAACCTCACAGGTAATGTAGGCGACATCGTAACTATCAAGGGCGATTACCTCAACCTAATGCATGGCGTTATCTTCGAGAAGGAAGACACTATCAAGGAGGAGGACTTCATCACACATGACCGTTACACGATTCAGGTAGCCATCCCTGTAGAGGCTAAAACTGGTGTATTGAAGCTTACCGACCTAGCCGATGAGCCAACCGAGCTTGAGACTAAGGAGGTTTTGAATATCAACACTCCTGAGCCCACACCTATTACAGACTTAACCATCAAGGCCGGCGAAGTGCTCTCACTCAAAGGTACAGACTTCGACCAGATTGCCAGCGTAAAGTTTGAGGGAGCAGAGGTAACTGCTTCTGACTTCAAGTCACAAGGAAAACAGGAAATCTTGGTAAATGTTCCTGCAACAGCTACCGATGGTACCGTTTATGTAGTAACCAAGAGTGGCGTAGAAATTCCTGTAGGCAACATCATTACAGTAATACCTACAGAATTGGTTGCAACACCAAATCCTATAAAGAATGGCGCAGAGCTGACCATCGCAGGTAAGGATATGGACTTGATTACAGGCATCGCATTCCCTAATGCCGCTGAGTCTAAGCTCAACAAGGTAGAGACCACTAAAGTGACATCTACAGTACCAGATGACGCACAAGAAGGCGACATCACACTGAGCCTTGCCAACGGAAAGACTGTTACAGTAGCATATACTTTGGTTAAGCCTACCGTTACAAGTTGTACACCAGCAACGGTAACCGCTGGCGAGAAGACAATGATTAAGGGCACTAACCTCGACCTTGTTCAGAGGATTACATTCCCAGGCGATGTAGAACAAACAGTAGACAAGTTTACTGCACAGACAGCAAACGCTATCGCAGTAGAGGTTCCTACCGCATGCTCTGGTTCTGGTTTCAAGCTCAACTTGAAGAATGGAACCACTGTGGAGATCGAAGGACAGCTGAGCATCAAGGCAGCTACTGATCCAGCCATCGCTTCCATCACACCGGGCGAGGCTACGGCAGGCTCTACTATCACCATCACAGGCAAGAACTTCCAAAACATACAAAACCTCTACATCGGCACCTATAAGGTGAACCGCTACACCTCTCGCAGCAACACTGAGATTGTGTGTCAGGTTCCATCCAATGCCGAGGTGGGCACTTACAAGATTGTCATGGAAGACCCAGACGGAAACAAGATAGAAGGACCTGAGTTCAAGGTGGTACCTGCCGAGAAGGACGTGGCTACCTACACTGCAAACATGGACGGTAGTGCCATCAAGTATCCTTACAACTTTACATGGGATGACAGCGGCCGCTTCCGCATCATGAAGTCCGACCTCAAGGCATGGGGCGTAAAGGTAGGTTCAAAGCTGATATTCTACAAGGAGGCTAGCGCTACCGGACAGGTACAGATCAACGATGCCAACTGGGGCGGCATTGAGACCGTGGCCGACTGGAGCGGTACTGAGACCCAGGTGGTGAAGGTGTTCGACGCTGCCATGATGGAAGCCGTCAACAACACTGCCGACGGTTGGAGCGACACTGCATTCATTCTCCAGGGCGACCTGAAGAGCGTCACCAAGATTGCCGTTCTCCCATAAAATAGAGAAAATTAACGAAAAACATTCTCTCACATGAGATATATTATGTAAATTTGTGGCGTAGTTTTATGACTGCGCCACATTTTTATCAATCAGTCAATAACATCATATTTTCGTATGAAGAAAATAGCATTATCCCTCATGGTAGCCTTGAGCTGCATGACAGCCAAAGCTACCGACGGTAAGTCGCTGTTTGTTACATTCAACGATGGTCAGAAAGTAGAGTTTGCCTTGACAACTACACCTGAAGTAACCTTCGGTAATGACCAAATGACCATCAAGACCACAGAAACAACAGCAACCTACGAACTTTGGAAGGTAGCAGCCTTCACCTACGGCGATGCCACCACAGACATTAGCCATTTAAAAACCCACAACAGCTATGTTCTAGAAGGCAATCGCATCATCATCGATGGTACAAACAATAAGATTGATGCATTTGCCATAGACGGCAAATGCATAAAACTCTCTCCTATCACCATCGGCGCCAAAACCATGATCAACCTCAAAGATTTGTCATCTGGCGTATACATCATCAAGATTAACAACAAATCCATTAAAATCGCAAAACAATGAAAAAAATATTGCTCTCACTTATGGCAGCAATGATTTCATTCACTGCCTTGGCTCAAACAGACGGCGACAAGATTACCATCAATACAACCCAAACTGGAGCTACAAAAGAATGGAATCTGACAGGAGAACGTAATACGATTTCTTCTTTGAAACATAATGCCAATAACGAATTAGAGGTATATCTCAAAGGCCTAGAAGAATTTGGAGCATGGGAAACATACGACATCAACAAAATCAACAACATCACTTTCTCCATCTACCACGAAAGCGATGTTAGCGACGTGAAGCTTGCCGACCCTCTTGCTACAGACAAGACCAAACGCCTCTATAAATATCTAAAGCTCACCTATGGCAGCAAGATGATATCATCGGTAATAGCCAACATAAACTGGAATCATACAGAGGCAGACAAGATATACCAAGCCACAGGTAAGTATCCAGCGATGAACTGCTATGACTTCATCCACATCTATGTACCCAACCAAGGCACCAACGGGTGGATCAACTACAACGACCTCACCCCCGTGACAGAATGGGCAGAGGCCGGCGGACTGGTATCGCTGATGTGGCACTTCAATGTACCTACAGCAGAAGGTGTTACCCCCGGAACAGATGGCAGCGGCGTGACTTGCACACCGAGCGAGACTTCCTTCAGAGCAAAGAACGTGTTCACCGAGGGTTCTTGGGAAAACAAATGGTTCTATCAGGAGATGGACAAGGTGGCGAATATCCTCCTGAAACTGCAAGACGCAGGCATCGTGGCCGTATGGCGACCCTTCCACGAGGCTGCTGGCAACGCCACCTACAAGCAGCAAGCCAGTTGGACAACCTCCTGGTTCTGGTGGGGATATGATGGCGCAGATACCTTCAAGCAACTGTGGCAGACCATGTTTACCTACTTCCAGGGAAAGGGCATCCACAACCTGATATGGGAATGGACCACACAGAACTATAATGGCGATGCCAATAGCTACGACAACGACGCAGCCTGGTACCCCGGCGACCAATACGTAGACCTCATAGGCCGCGACCTCTATGGTTATGACGCTGCCAAACAGGCCCAGGAGTTCAAGGAAATACAGGCTCTCTACCCCGACAAGATCATAGCCCTGGCTGAATGCGGCGCAGACACAGACAAGAAGACAGCCACTGCGGATATCGACGAGGCATGGAACGCAGGGGCTAAATGGAGCTACTTCATGCCCTGGTACGGAGACGGCACCATGCCCGCCAATGATTGGTGGAAGCCTGCTATGAACAGCAAGAATGTCATCACCCGCGATCAAGTGAACCTCAATACCACCTATATAGAAGAGACAGCCTCAGCAGCTTTAAGAAACATGGGGTTGGGCACTAACTTCGGCAACAGTATGGATGCCATTAATGCCCAATACAACATGGACACTAACTCCGTAACCGACTTTGAGACAGCATGGGGTCAAGAACCTACCACCAAGCCTATGGTAGACTTTCTAAAGAAGGAGGGATTCAACTCCGTTCGTGTACCTGTAACTTGGTGGCAACATATGAAGAGCGATGGCACGGTAGACGAAGCCTGGATGAACCGTGTGCAAGAAATCGTGGATTACATCATCAATAATGGCATGTATTGCATCCTCAATGTGCATCACGATACTGGCGCAGATCCAGATGACAACAGTTACAAGCACTGGATAAAAGCTGATGAAGAAAACTATCAGTCTAACAAAGCTAAATTTGAGAGTCTTTGGACCCAGATAGCCAATCGCTTCAAGTCCTATAACCAACGCTTAGTATTCGAAGGTTACAACGAAATGCTAGATGCCGACAACACTTGGAATGCCCCCAAAAACAGCAGTAGTTACAAGGGACTGAACGGATATGCGCAGAGTTTTGTCAATGCAGTACGTGCCACAGGTGGCAACAATGAGACTCGCAATCTCATCATTAACACCTATGCAGCAGCAAACGGAGAAGAAGTATTGAACAACCTCACCATCCCTACCGACAAAGCAGATGGTCATCTTGCCGTAGAGGTACATACATACGCGCCTTGGGACTGGTTTGCAGATAAAGGAAAATGGGACACTTCTTGTAGTAACGAAATCAAAGACATGCTGTCGCGCCTAAACAGCAAATTCATCAGCAAAGGAATCCCCTGTGTCATTGGCGAATATGGTACCAACGGAAGCAAATCTGTCAGTAAGACCAGTTCGGCTAGCGAGATACAAGCTGCCGCCGACCAAGCTGCCGACATCGTGAAGCAAGCAAAGGCATATGGTGTAGCTACCTTCTACTGGATGAACATCTTTGAGGGGAAAGACCGCACCGTACCACAATGGACACTTCCTACCGTGGTAGAGGCTATGAAGAAAGCGTATAACGAATAACAAAGTCATGAAAACCAGACATTTTCTTTTACTTCTATTTGCAGTCATTGCAATTTCCACTTGTCTGCTATCATGTAGCGAAAAGAAAAAGAAGTCGTATGATGATATAGCCATGAGTGGGCTCACTACTCGCACAGAGAACATGAAGGCCAACATCAAGGCTTTTGCCAGCAAGGGAACGCTCATCGGACAGGTATATGGTACACTTTCTGGCATAGGATGGAACGGATGGGAAACTGACAGCGTCCAAAGTGACATCAAAGCGGTTTGCGACTTTCTGCCTGCCGTAAATGGATACGAACTGGCTGGCATCGAAACAGGAAAACAGCAAAACATAGACGGGATACCTGTCAAAGCCATCCATTCGGATGTACTCAAAACTTTCCGCAAGGGAGGGCTCATCATGATGAACTGGACGATGCCTTCTTACCAAGACAACGAGGAGGTACTGAAAGACTACGTGAAGCAAGTGGCTAATTTTCTGAGCAACCTACAGGATGGCTACGGCATCAAGGCACCCGTAGTACTCAACCTCTTGCCTATTGACGGCAAATCATGGTACTGCAAGCTTAGCAATGATGCTTACAAGAATCTCTATAAAGAGATACAAAGTTTGCTCAACGATGCAGATGTCAACAATGTGGTGTATGGCTACTCTGAGACTTATTTCCCAGACAAGGAACTGATGGAACGTTATCCCGACCACAACGTAGATGTTATAAATATCACCTATCTTCAGTCTCGCACCAGCATGAGTCTCCCGCTCTACGCTCAGAGCATGAAGCGAATTATCAGCAAGGCTTTACCTTTCGCACAAGACCACAACAATGCATTTGGCCTGACTACGGGAGTTGAATCTATCGGAGATTCCAGCATTTTCTCAGCAACACTTCTCTCTGAGCTAAAGCAGCATCGCATAGCCTATCTAATGTTCGGAAGAAATCAAGGAGAGCCTTTGGACGAGCATTACTTCACTCCTTACCCAGGCGTTAGCAACGCCAAAGTACATGGCTTTATGGAGCTGGTAAATGACAAGATTAGTGTATTCTTGGAAAAGCTCAATGGTTTATACCTAGCGCATTAGCAAAACAGGCAAGGAAGCATCTAGATTTCCTTGCCTGTTTTTTTGTGCGATTCATTCAAAAAACAAGTTAGTTACTTCTGAATGCCCTTTCCGATGTTATTCATCCTATCCACCTCAGCCTTCACCACCTCCAAGGTACTCTTGTCGCTAGCGAAAACGGAATTTAAGCCTTGAGCCTCCTGGGCAGGATCGCCCGTATAGTCATCACCTACCTGCCACTGTTCATGCTGAGGATAAGCGAAGCCACCCCATCCCCAGAAGTTGCAACCTGCAAAGTAACCGCCAGAGGCAGCATTGTCACCTACTAAGCCAAACACATATTTATAATATCCATCCCTACCCACAGTACTAGCCGATGGAGAGAAAGAGAAGTCATCACGAGGATAACCAAATTCCTCCATCACTAATGGTTTGTTGATGCGAGCGCATACGGCAAGATGCTGATCGATATACTCCTTCGTATTCTTGCGAACCACACCAAGATCTTCGATGAGATGATCAGGACGAGCCCAACTCCAATTGTATGGCCAGAGGTGGATATTGCAATAGTCGATGTTTTTGTCGGCGCAGATGCGCTCATAGCAATGAATATCATTCTCACAGCCCCAACTACCCTCACTACCAATGGAAATAAGGTGATTTTTATCGATCGAACGAATCAGCTTGCTCGCCTCTGCGAGCCATTTCTCAAAGGCTGGCAACTGCTCTGTCTTGAAGGCACGAGGCTCATTTCCTATCTGCCAAGACATGATGGCAGTGTCATTCTTATATTTTTTGCCCGTATATCTATTGGTTCTGGTAAGTATGAATCGCACATAATCGTAAAAGAGCTGATGCGCCTTCTCGCAAGATGCATATTTTGACACGAAATCCATGAAGGCAGGATAGCCCTCCTCATTGGGGCGTGGGGCAATACCCTCACCCGCATGTTCCAAATAAAAACTATATCCTCCACTCCACTCCCAAGAGTTATTGAGATAGAGCACTGCCACCATTTTTCTTTTTCCCATCTCCATGAGAAGATAATCTAGACCAGCAAGGATCGTATCATTGTATACGCCTGGAGCCACTTGCAGCGTAGGTTCCACCTTGGTCTTTACCCCACGCTTGCCATCGGAGCCAACAAGGATACGCAGATTATCAATTCCCATCTCTTTCATCTTGTCCAACTCTTTACAGAGACGTTGGCGATTACCCCCTTGCCCTTCTGAGCCTAGGATGGCACCATACCAGAAATTGGTACCTACATAATAATACGGTTTTCCATCACGAACAAAGTGCCCGTTCTTTACCTGTACGAAGTGGGACTTAGCTGAGAGTCCACACGTTGTCAAAGCCATCATTAGCCAAACAAGAATTTTCTTCATTATTATTTTTGATTTAGGATTGTTATACATATGCTGGTAGTATTCCAGAATGCAAAGATAACAAAAATGGGCAAAAAAGTATGATACTTTCTTGCCCATTCTGCGTATTATTATGAATATCAACGAGAACAGGTATCAAACCTTGCGTTTTCATCCCTCCAAATGGTATTTCATCAGCCCCGACATCGGTGCCTGAAGGATACTGGTTACCTGAAGATGGTACTCTTCTTCAACGACTTGTCTCAAAGGTGCCTCAAAATAGTGTGCAATACTTCCCACAAATCCTACATCCTTGGTTTTCAGTTTGTCATACTTCAGATAAGGCGTAAGATTGTTCTCGCAGAAGAGATGGAAGCTGCCAAGCACCATTCGATAAAGTGCCATCCACTCCATCTGGGTGGTGCTGTCATTCTCACTCATTTCACCAGCTGCCATAGCCTGCGAGATGAAAGGGCAAATAGAGGCAAGAAAGCGATTGGCTAGCGGCTCCCTATATACCTTATCTATAATAGAGGGATAATCCAAACCAGACCACTCCAAGTATTTAGTCTTCAGCGAAGACGGCAGAGTACCCTTGAAGATGCCATTGAGGAAGAGCTTGCCCAGTACAGCCCCACTTCCCTCATCGCCCAAGATATACCCCAACGGAGGGGTATTCATCACGATACGTTCACCATCATAGAGACAACTGTTGGCTCCTGTACCCAGAATACAAGCGATGCCCGACTTCTTGCCTAAGATTGCACGTGCCGCCCCAAGCATATCCCCCTCTGCCTCGACTTTACTTCCAGGAAACGCCAACTGCAGCAAGGAAGTCATGCGAGGTTTCATCGCCTCGGTAACGCCACTGCCATAGAAGTGGACTGCCTGCGGCTGAATGCTCAACATAAGTTCCTTGCAAAGTATATCAAGGATGTCCTGATCATGCTGGTGAATAGGATTGATGCCCTGGGTCTTGCAAGTTGTTACTACCCCACCCTGCTCGTCTACCAAAGCCCAGTCGGTCTTGGTGCTACCACTGTCTGCTATGAGTATTTTCATTTTCCTGTTTTATATTGACTGCCTTTTATCTAAATTGTTGTCTGATTGACGCTGCAAATGTAATCAAATTCATCGAAAAAGGCGAATGATATGGTGAAAAAACTACCCGATATGACAGAATATATTAAAAAAGGTATTTTTCTCTTTGCTTTTTCTCGTTTTTTTAATAACTTTGCACTCAAATTGACTATTTATGAAAAAGAAGTTATACATCATTGTCTTACTGATGGTAGCATTCGTGTTACCAAGTAATGCCGTACTGAAAGAGGCCAACCTTGACACCACGCTTTATATGCTGCGTACCGAGTTGACCAACTATCACATCGACCTGGAACGCCAAAACCAGGCAGCAAAAGCTCAACAACAAACCATCATCTCAGATTTGATCAGCATCATCAAGCAGGCCGACCAGAACTCCATCATGCTTTATTCCCAGCGTAGTGGCTATATCTTTGACATGACCTACGCCTGCCATGAAGCCACCGAGCAGTTCAGAAAATTCAAGTCGAAGGCTGTACCCTTCCGCGAGATGATACAGAAGAACGACATTGAGGTAGCACGCTACGACTCGCTCATCAACTATCTCTATGGCATGAACACCATGTTTCTGAGCGAAGATGCACAATTAAATCGCAACGTAGACATCACCCTCGCCGTCAACATACGCCGCCAACTCATCGAAAAGCAGCAGCAACTTCAGCAGTATATCCGTGCATACGACATGACAGACAAAAAGCTGAAGGCACTCAACGACTACGCCAACCAGCGATATGGCGACATACAGAACAACATATTCAACAACGGAGGCGAGAACTATCTTAGCATCATCCGTAATCTCGGAAGAAATTTCAGCGAGGCAAAAACCTCAGTGTCAGAGAAATACAAGCCCGCACCAGGCATGATGTCGCAATGGGATGTGCGCATCATCGGTATTCTGTTTGGTACCATCGTATTCTACGGACTCATCTCCATCTTCCTCAACCTCTTCGTAATCCGCATTGTCATCACCCAGCTCATCAAGCGAGGTGTGTTTGAGAGCATCAAGGAGAGTTTCCTCGCCAAGCGCACCTGCATCATCATGGCCATGACGGTGATTACCTTTGCCATCATTCTAGGCATCGTACGCATGATAGCCAAGCAGAACTTTGTCATCATGGCCAGTCAGCTTTTGGTGGAGTTCGCCTGGCTGATGGGCGTGGTGTTGGTATCCATCCTACTGCGCGTTCCCAATGAAAAAATCAAGAATACGTTCCGTATCTACTCCCCACTGATGCTGGTGGGATTCATCGTCATCGTATTCCGTATCATATTGATACCAAATGACTTGGTAAACTTCATTTTTCCTCCCATCCTTCTGCTGAGTGCCATCTGGCAATGGAACGTGATAGGCAGGAAGCATGATGAGGTGCTCAAGACAGACAAGACATACGCCTACATCTCGATGACCGTCTTCATCGCCAGTTGCATCTGCTCCTGGATAGGTTTCACCCTGATGGCCGTACAGATTATCATTTGGTGGACGATGCAGCTCACCTGCGTCCTCACCATCACCTGCGTGGAGGGATGGCTGAGCGTATATGCCAAGCGCAAGAAGTTGGCTAACAAGGCCATTACCCAGAAATGGGGTTATCGCTTCATCTACAAGGTAATGCTCCCTATCACGGGTGTTCTCTCGTTTATCATATCCATCTATTGGGCCGCCGATGTATTTAATATGAGCGACACCACTTGGATGATATTCAATAAGGACTACATCAAGACCGAGAACTTCACAGCATCGCTCTATAGCCTCTCATGCGTGGCTTGTCTGTACTTCCTGTTCAACTACATCAATATGACTACCGTCGACTTCATGCGCCACCATTTCGAGAAGGCAGACCCAAGTTCGGCGGCATCGAAGATTGTGATGTTCAAGAACGTGATGCAGGTCATCATCTGGGGCATTTGGCTGATGATAGCACTGAGTGTATTCCACGTGGGCAAGTCGTGGTTGCTCGCCATCTTCGCTGGTTTGTCTACTGGCCTCGGTTTCGCCTCCAAAGACATTCTGGAAAACATCTACTATGGCATCTCGCTGATGATGGGACGCGTGAAAGTGGGCGACTACATCGTCTGCGACGGTACTCGTGGTAAGGTAAGCAGCATCAGCTACACCTCCACTATGTTGGAGGCCACCGATGGTTCGGTCATCGCCTTCCAAAACTCACAGCTTTTCAGCAAGAACTATAAGAATATGACTCG
The DNA here is from genome assembly GCA_963657075.1 of bacterium. Lineage (GTDB taxonomy): Bacteria > Bacteroidota > Bacteroidia > Bacteroidales > Bacteroidaceae > Prevotella. The sequence goes on from CAVKLF010000010.1 coordinate 30,353, forward strand.
CAACCATGGCTACGAGCTTGACATCCTGGAGGTGGGCATCGCCTATGGTAGCAACGTGAAGGAAGTAAAGAAACTCCTCATTGACGAACTGATGAAGCTCGACTGCATTTACAAGGAGAAGGGCGTGAAGATCGTATTGAAGAGTTTTGACGACAACTGCATTACTCTCAAGGTATTGGTATGGGTGAATGTGCTCACACAATACGGCGACGATGGCATTATCATGGAGTGCATCTACGATACGCTCAATGAGCATGGTATCGAGATACCGTTCCCACAGCGAGAGATTACGATTAAGCAAGGATGAAGTTAGAAGTCTGTAGTCAGATTTTAGAAGTCTGATGCTAGATTTTAGTAGTCTGAATCTAGATTGCGAATTATACATTATAAATTATACATTATACATTAAAAAGACAATGCCAAAGTTCATCGCAGGTCCTTGCGTCATCGAGTCGATGGAGCTACTGGAAACAGTGGCTCAGGAACTCGTACGCATCAACGAAAAGCTAGAGACCGACATTATATTCAAGGCTTCATTCGACAAGGCCAACCGCACTAGCATCCATTCTTTCCGAGGTCCAGGACTAGAAAAAGGACTCCAGATGCTCGGCGACATCAAGAGCAAGTACGGTCTACGCATCACTACCGACATCCATGAGAGCTATCAGGCAGAGGCTGCTGGTGAGGTGTGCGATATTCTTCAGATACCAGCCTTTCTCTGCCGTCAAACCGACCTCTTGGTTTCGGCTGCCAAAACGGGCAAGATTGTAAATATCAAGAAAGCGCAGTTTTTGAGTGGACGAGATATGAAATATCCCGTGGAGAAAGCACAGGACAGCGGTGCCAAGGAAGTTTGGCTCACCGAACGCGGCAATAGTTTCGGTTACAACAAACTCGTGGTCGACTTTCGCAACATCCCAGATATGAAGGAGATTGTACCTACCGTCATCATGGACTGTACCCATAGCGTGCAGCGACCCAGTGCAGGTGATGGAAAGACCGTAGGCGACCGCAAGTTCGTTCCCGCCATGGCCCTAGCAGCCAAGGCATTTGGATCCACGGGGTATTTCTTCGAGGTACATCCCGACCCAGACAAAGGTCTATCAGATGCAGCCAACATGCTCGAACTGAACAAGCTTGAAGGTTTGATAGCGGAACTTATTAAGTGAAGAACGAAGAGGGAAGAGTGAAGAATTCAATTGCATAAAATGACCAATAAGAATCAAGACATAGATAGCAAGATGGTTCGCAACTACGGCGAGCAAGCCCTACGCGAGGAGGCACAGGCCATCCTCGACCAGATACCCAGACTGGACGATAACTTCGAGAAAGCGGTAGATATGATGTATCATTGCCAAGGCAAGATCATTGTAACAGGTGTAGGCAAGAGCGGACACGTAGGTGCCAAGATTGCTGCTACCCTAGCCTCAACAGGTACCCCAGCCTTCTATATCAATCCTCTCGATGTATACCATGGAGACCTAGGCGTAATGACGGACAAGGATGTTGTTTTGGCACTGAGCAATAGCGGACAGACTGATGAGTTATTGCGTTTCATCCCGATGGTACTCCACATGAATGTGCCCATTATCTCCATCACAGGCAATCCTAACTCACTCTTGGCAAAATACTCCAACCACCATATCACTGTAAAAGTGAAAAAAGAGGCTTGCCCTCTTAACCTCGCCCCTACCAGTAGCACCACTGCAGCACTGGCCATGGGCGATGCCTTGGCGATAGCACTCATGCAAGTACGCCACTTCAAGCCAAGAGACTTTGCGCAGTTTCACCCAGGCGGCGAGCTAGGCAAGCGTCTCCTAACTACAGCAGAGGATGTAATGCGTAGCGAAGATTTGCCTGTCATCCCCAAGGAGATGCATCTTGGAGAAGCTATTATCCATGTAAGCAAAGGCAAGCTAGGTCTCGGTGTTTCAATCGACGAAGAGAACCATGTCATCGGACTGATTACCGACGGAGACATACGCAGAGCAATGGAGAAGTGGCAGGCAGAGTTCTTCAACAAAACTGTAAGCGACATTATGACTACCACACCTAAGACAGTATTGCCTAGCACTAAGATTACAGAAATCTTGAAGATTATGCACAAGAACAAGGTACATACCGTGCTTGTAGTAGATAAGGACTATCATCTAAAAGGCATCGTAGACCACTATGCGTGTATGGTGTGATGCAAGTGAAGAACGAAGAGTGAAAATTTGAAATGAACATATCATATAAGGTAGAAAATACAAGAAGGCAAACACGTTATATACTCGTATTATTAGCCATCTCATGCACTTGCCTATGCACTGCACAGACAAGCGACTCACTGATGGTAAGCCAACTGAGGAAAAAGAACGTCAGTTTTTCTCACGATAATTCAGTAACACTCTTAATGAATGGTCAGGAGAAGTTTGACGATATGTTTCAAGCCATCCGACAGGCCAAACACAGTGTTCACCTAGAATACTTCAATTTCCGCAACGACAGCATTGCCTCTCTCCTCTTCGACATCCTTGCCCAAAAGGTAAAGGAAGGTGTAAAGGTAAGAGCCCTTTACGATGGCTTCGGCAACACATCGAACAACAAACCACTCCAGAAGAAGCACATCAAGGCAATAAGAGCCAAGGGCATCGAAATCTACGAATATAAACCTGTAAAGTTTCCATGGGTACATGCCATATTCAATCGTGACCACCGCAAAATTGTGGTCATCGACGGCCAGATAGCCTACACCGGAGGCATGAACGTAGCCGACTATTATATAAAAGGTACGGAAGTAGTCGGAGAATGGCACGACATGCACTGTCGTATCGATGGTAGCGAGGTGAACACTCTCCAAAAGATTTTCCTCAAAATGTGGAACAAGGTGACAGGACAAAATGTGCATGGACCAGAGTATTATCGCTACAAGAAACAAGACTACCTAGTAGAGAATCTGAAGCCCGACACCACCCAGACAGCTTATCACAAGATGGTGGGTATCGCCAACCGTGAGCCACATATATCGAAAGACATAATCCGCTACTTCTATGTCAACGCCATCAATGATGCACAGGACAGCATCAAGCTCATTAGTCCTTACTTCACACTCAGCCACAAGCTCAAAAAGGCACTGAGGAATGCCGTAAAGCGAGGGGTAAAGGTAGAAATCATGCTCTCTACCAAGAGCGACATTCCACTGACACCAGACTGTGGATTCTATAATGCACATAAGTTGATGAAGGCAGGCTGCAACGTATGGATGTACACCAAGGGATTCCACCATACCAAGATTATCATGGTAGACGGCAAATTCTGCACGGTGGGCAGTGCCAATCTTAATGCAAGAAGCCTACGTTGGGACTATGAGGAGAATGCTGTCATCATAGACCCATGTACAACCCAGCAACTGGCAGACCTCTTCGATAAAGAGAAGAAAGACAGTTTTCTGCTCAACGAGCAAAACTGGCGTGAATGGCGCACGGGATGGCAACGATTCAGAGGTTGGTTCGCCGCCAAACTTCTAACACCTTTTTTATAAAAAAAGCATATAAATGTAAAATCTATGGTGTATAGAGACACCAATCACATCAAATAGGTATCCTAA
>CAVKLF010000011.1:0-31951 GCA_963657075.1 bacterium
TGACAGCGCCACATCCACACTGGCGCGCAATCGTAATTATCATGAGTCCAATCTTTAATTATAAAACATTCATTACTCTTTTTTGTTTCTCTCCTCCCCCAGCCTCTTGGCCATGGAAGGCATATATGCAAAAAAGCTAAGAAGAATCGTCTCTTCTTAGCTTTCTTAAGTCGGGGCGACAGGATTCGAACCTGCGACCACCTGTTCCCAAAACAGGAGCGCTACCGGGCTGCGCTACACCCCGAATTCTCTTTCTATGATAGCTTTCTAGCATTGCAGTAAGCATCATTTCTGAATTGCGTGTGCAAAGGTACAACCATTTTTTGATTCCACCAAATTTTCACACTACTTTTTTCCAAAAAAGATGCTTTTTCCACTCCTTTGCCCCATCCATGTACGTAAGAAGGGCAGCCTCCCTTGAGGAAACTGCCCTTATACCTTATTATATATATACTCTATTGTATATAGAGTCTGCTTTCGCAAAATCGACTAAGCCTCCTTGATGATGCCTTCCTCTACGAAAATCTTCTTGAGGATGACAACAGCCTGCTCTACCTGCTCCTTGGTATGGGTAGCCATGAGGGCGAAACGTACCAAGGTATCTTGAGGCGCACATGCTGGTGGTATCACAGGATTGATGAACACGCCACGGTCGTAAGCCTTCTTGGTAACGAGGAATGTCTTCTCTGCATCGCGCACGTAGAGAGGGATGATAGGACTCTCTGTCTCACCAATCTCGAAACCTTCCTCACGGAAACGCTTCAAGGCATAGTTGGTAACATCCCAGAGATTCTCGAAGCGCTCAGGCTCGTTCTGGATGATGTGGAGTGCCTCAAGGGCTGCTGCTGTAGCGGCAGGAGTATTGGATGCACTGAAGATGTAGGTGCGGCAAGAGTGGCGCAGATAATTGATGGTGTCCTTGTCGGATGCGATGAAACCACCGATGGATGCCAAACTCTTGGAGAAGGTACCCATGATGAGGTCTACCTCGTCGGTGAGGCCGAAGTGGTCGCATACGCCGCGGCCCTGCTTGCCAAATACGCCAAGACCATGAGCCTCGTCTACCATGATAGAACAGTTGTACTTGTGCTTGAGCTCTACGATGGCTGGCAGGTTGGCGAGGTCGCCCTCCATAGAGAACACGCCATCCACCACGATGAGCTTGATGGCCTCGTGAGGCAGATTCTTGAGCACACGCTCCAAGTCTTCCATATCATTGTGCTTGTAGTGGAGCTGGGTAGCGAATGAGAGACGACGGCCATCTACGATAGAGGCGTGGTCGCGGTCATCGCAAATAATGTAGTCGTTACGACCTACTACGCAAGCCAACACGCCCTGATTGACAGAGAAGCCTGTAGAGAAACATAAAGTCTCGTCCTTGTGCATAAACTCGGCAAGCTCCTTTTCGAGCTGTACGTGCAAGTCGAGGGTACCATTGAGGAAGCGGCTTCCTGCACAACCTGAGCCGTACTTGTCGAGGGCAGCCTTGGCTGCATCGATGACACGCTGGTCGTTGGTCAAACCCTGGTAAGCATTGGAGCCAAACATCAAAATCTTATGACCATCGATGTCGGTTACCTCTGTCATCTGCTTACTTGTGATCTCGCGGAAATATGGATACACACCGGCTTCCATATACTTCTGAGGTTCACGATAATTCTTGTATCTTTCTTGTAATTGTCCCATTATTAATAGGTGTACTTATTTTCTTGTTCTAGTTTATCTTTTATTTCAGGGTGCAAAGATACAAAAAAAGACTAATAAACCTACGTTTTTATATAAGAAAGTTTACTTTTAGCGTTTTTTTAGGGGATAAAACATGCCTTTTTAGGTATTTTTATTACTTTTGCACTAAGATATCACAAACTCTTTACTAAGAATATGAAAAAAAAGATAGTTTTCATCATGAACCCGATTTCTGGCACGAGCAGCAAGGCTGCCATCCCCAGTCTGATAGATTCTATTTTGGACAAAGAGCTTTTCGAGTACGAGATAAGAACGACTGAAAGAGCCGGCCACGCTTCGGAAATCGCTGCCGAGGCGAGAGACCGCCATGTAGACATCGTCGTGGCCGTGGGTGGCGACGGCACGGTCAACGAGGTGGCCCGATCGCTGGTACACTCTGACACGGCACTGGGCATCTTGCCTTGCGGCTCGGGCAACGGACTGGCCCGACATCTCCTGTTGCCGATGAACATGAAAAAGAGCATCGAGATTATCAATCAATGCGAGATACACGACCTGGACTATGGTGTCATCAACGGCTATCCGTTCTTCTGCACCTGCGGCATGGGATTCGATGCCTTCGTCAGCATGAAGTTTGCCAAAAGCGGCAAGCGAGGTCCCATCAGCTATGCTGAAAACATCCTGAAGGAGGGCATCAAGTACAAGCCCGAGACTTACACGCTGGAAGACGAGACGGGCACCAAGCAGTATAAGGCCTTCCTCATCAGTTGCGCCAATGCCTCGCAGTATGGCAACAATGCCTATATCGCCCCACAGGCCAGCATGAGCGACGGACTGATGGACGTGGTCATCATGGAACCGTTTGACGTGATAGAGGCACCACAGGTAAGTTTCGACATGTTTAACAAGACCTTGGACAAGAACTCCAAGATCAAGTCTTTCCGCTGCAAGAAGCTCCACATCACACGTAGCGCCCCCGGAGTAATCCACTACGACGGCGACCCCGTGATGACGGGCACCGACATCGACGTACACCTGGAGGAAAAGGGCATCAAGATGGTGGTAAACCCATTTGCCGACAAGAGTGCCCGCAAACCCAACATGATACAGTCTGCCTTCGCCGACTTCTTCAACGACATCAATGCCGTGAGAGACGACATCCAGCGAGACATCCATCGACAAAGCAGGAAGGTGGAGGTTCTGAGCAAGATGGTGCAGCGCAAGCTAAACCTTTAAAAGGTAAAAAAGTAAAAAGGTAAAAAGGTAAAAAGATAAAGAAGGTTACTTGGTTACATGGTTACATGGTAACTTCAGCGCATGGTAACACTGGAAAATAACGGTAACGATTTACATCATTTTACAAATAAAAATCGTCCGTTATTTTCCTATACCATTCCGACCGGTTTCCATCCCCATCCATCAGCATTTCCTCACTATCTTCCATCACCCCTTCACGGTGTCTGGAGAAAGAGAGCAGATAGCGCTTGGGAGGTTTTCTGCCCACCGTTTTTACCGCACACCTCCTTACTAGATAAAATCCTAGCATACAGCCTTCAGCAACAAATGATTCTACCACTTCTTTAGGTAGTACTACCGAGAAGACACCATGTTCTGAGAGCAAGCGATTTACCCCCATCCACAAATCGCGGAACGGCAAACTGTCGGCATGGCGTGCCATCGTACGCTTACTGTCAGGATTTTTTAGACTATTCAGGAAGAACGGAGGGTTGCTCACAATGGCATCGAAGAGTATTCCATTCCCCTCATCACCACTTGCCATCTCTCCATCCATATCCACCAGATAATCCTGCAAACGGGCATGCACTATACTTACCCTGCCAGCAAATGGACTTGCCGCCACATTCTCTGCCGCCTCCTCGCAAGCATCGGCATCCAAATCGATACCCACGACACTCGCCCCGGGAAAACGCTGCGCCATCATCAACGAGACAAGTCCCGTACCCGACCCAATGTCGAGCACCCGCTTGCCGCCCTCTGCCCATGCACCGAGCAGCACGCCATCGGTACCCACCTTCATGGCGCACCGGTCCTGATGAATCTCAAACTGTCTAAATGTAAAACCTGCCATATCTTTCTGCTTGATTACTCTCTCATTAACGATAATACGCCACATATATTTTGCCAAGAAGCAGAAAAATGCTAAATTATCTATATTATAAGGTGATATTTGACAAAAAAAACGTAACTTTGCAGTCTGAAATGCATTTAAACGAGATATATGATAAGAAATTCAAGTTCACAGATCCAAATGGTTGCCGACTTCGAGGGCGACGTTTCTGTACTCATCGGTCCTAAGAAACCAGGCAAATACCCCATACTTTGCACACGCGACCTAGTAGTTTTCCCTGCCGTACTTACCCCTATCCTGGTAGGCAGAGCGGAAAGCAAGGCACTGGTAAGCCTCCTGGAGAAATCGCCCAACCAGGTAATCGGCGTATTCTGCCAGAAGAACAGGGATACAGAGATGCCCGAATACAACGACCTCTACGAGACAGGCACCTTCGCCAAACTGGTGAAAATCATCAACATGCCCAACGAGGAAGACCACCAGACCATCATCCTGCAAGGACTGGGCAAATGCCACCTGGACGAGCTGACTGCGAACACCCCTTACTACGCCGGCAAACTGAGCAACCTGGAGGAAGAATGGCCCAAACTGGACAAGCCATCGAAGGACGACCCGTTCTGGGTGCAGAGCGACACACTCTTCAGCGAAGCCATCAGATACATACAGGCAGACGACCGCATCCCCGACGAAGCCGTCTATGCCATCAATGAGATTTCCAATCCTTGCATCAAGGTAGACTACCTCTGCTCCACCCTGCCCTTCGACACCGAAGACAGGATAGAGATGCTCAGGGCCGACTCGCTGAACCAGCGCATCCTGAGAGCACTCAAGGCCCTGCACAAGGCAGTAGCCCTACTATCGATACAGAAGGATATCTCTCGCCGCACACAGTTTGACCTCGACGAGCAGCAGAAGGAATACTTCCTGAAGCAGCAAATCAAGAACATCAAGGAGGAACTGGGCGAGGACGGTGTGCCACACGAGAAGAAGGACTTGCTGGAAAAGGCTGCCCAGAAGAAATGGAACGAGGCTACACAAAAGTACTTCAAGAAGGAGATGGACAAGCTCGACACCATCCACCCACAAAGCCCCGACTACCCCACACAGGTATCTTACCTGCAGACGCTGGTAGACTTACCGTGGAACGAATACACTACCGACGACCTGAACCTGCAACATGCCGAGAAGACGCTCAACCAAGACCACTACGGCATGGAAAAGGTGAAGGAGCGCATACTGGAATACCTGGCGGTAAGGTCGCTCAACGGCGGACTGCACAGTCCGATACTCTGCCTGTACGGACCTCCGGGCGTAGGCAAGACGAGCTTGGGCAAGAGCATAGCGACAGCCATGAAGCGCAAGTATGTAAGGATGTCGCTCGGCGGACTGCACGACGAGGCTGAGATACGCGGCCACCGACGCACCTACATCGGAGCCATGCCCGGACGCATCATCAAGAACATCCTCAAGGCAGGCAGCAGCAACCCCGTGTTTGTGCTCGACGAGATAGACAAGGTAGCCGCCAACAATTACCACGGCGACCCAGCATCGGCCCTGCTCGAAGTACTCGACCCCGAGCAGAACACGACATTCCACGACAACTACCTCGACATCGACTACGACCTTTCGAAGGTTCTCTTTATCGCCACCGCCAACGACATCAGCAATATCCCCCGCCCATTGCTCGACCGCATGGAACTCATCGAAGTGGGAGGATACATCACCGAGGAAAAGATAGAGATAGCCAAGCGCCATCTCGTACCCAAGGAGCTGAAGGCGACAGGACTCGACACCCAGAAGCCCAAGATTAGCTTCAACAAGGCTGCGCTGGAAGAAATCATCGAGCACTACACCCGTGAGAGCGGCGTACGACAGCTGAAGAAACAAATCAACAAGGGACTGCGCAAGATGGCATACCGACTGGCATACAACGGCGAGCTCAAAAAGCACACCATCGGTGCCAGCGAGATAAAAGACCTGCTGGGCAACCCACCCTTCATGCGCGACATCTACCAGGGCAACGACTACGCAGGCGTGGTAACAGGACTGGCATGGACCAGCGTGGGCGGCGAAATACTCTTCATCGAGACTTCGCTGAGCAAGGGCAAGGCAGGCAAGCTCACCCTGACCGGTAACTTGGGCGACGTGATGAAAGAGTCGGCAGTCATCGCACAGGAATATGTCAAGTCGCACAGCGACCAGCTAGGCATCGACTACCGCATCTTCGAGAACTGGAACATCCATATCCACGTGCCAGAGGGAGCCACCCCCAAGGACGGTCCGTCGGCAGGTATCACCATCGCCACCAGCATCGCCTCTGCCATCACCCAGCGCAAGGTACGCAAGAACACAGCCATGACGGGCGAGATAACCCTCCGTGGCAAAGTGCTGCCAGTAGGTGGCATCAAGGAAAAGATACTAGCCGCCAAGCGTGCGGGCATCACCCATATCGTGATGTGCCGCGAAAACGAGAAAGACATCCAGGAAATACCTGAGCAGTACCTCAAGGGCGTGGACTTCCAATATGTGGAGGACGTAGCCGACGTATGGGAATACGCACTCACCGACGAGAAAGTAAAGCACCCTATCGACTTTACAGTGAAGAGTGAAGAGTGAAGAGGGAAGAGTGAAGAGGGAAGAGTGAAGAATTCAACACTCAACACCTAACACTTAACACTCAACATTCAATATTCCCCATTTTTATTGAAAAAGGAAAAAAAAAATGAAATTTGAACTACAAGTAACAGATAAGGCTAGCGATGCACGCACAGGCATCATCACCACCGACCACGGACAGATCAAGACCCCTATCTTTATGCCCGTGGGAACAGTGGGCAGCGTGAAGGGCGTACACTTCGAGGAACTGCGCCAACAGGTGAAAGCGCAGATTATCCTAGGCAACACCTACCACCTCTACCTGCGCCCCGGACTCGAAGTAATCAAGGCAGCAGGCGGACTGCACAAGTTTAACGGTTGGGACCGACCTATCCTCACCGACAGCGGCGGCTTCCAGGTATTCTCGCTGACAGGCATCCGCAAGCTCAAGGAGGAAGGCTGCGAATTCCGCTCACACATCGACGGCAGCAAGCACTTCTTCACCCCAGAGAACGTGATGGACACCGAGCGCATCATCGGCGCCGACATCATGATGGCCTTCGACGAGTGCCCCCCTGGACAGAGCGACTTCCAGTATGCCAAGAAGAGCCTGGAGCTTACCCAGAGATGGCTGGACCGCTGCATCAAGCGATTTGACGAGACAGAGCCCCTCTACGGCTACCAGCAGAGCCTCTTCCCTATCGTACAGGGATGCACCTACCCAGAGCTGCGCCGAGAGGCAGCCAAGTATGTGGCAGACAAGGGGGCAGACGGAAATGCCATCGGCGGACTGGCCGTGGGCGAACCTACCGAGGTGATGTACGACATGATAGAGGTGGTAAACGAAATACTGCCGAAGGACAAGCCACGCTACCTGATGGGCGTGGGCACGCCACAAAACATCCTCGAAGCCATCGAGCGTGGCGTAGACATGTTCGACTGCGTAATGCCTACCCGCAATGGCCGCAATGCCATGCTCTTCACCTACAACGGCACCATGAACATGCGCAACAAGAAATGGGAGATGGACTTCAGCCCAGTAGACCCAGACGGATGCGACATCGACCTCATCACCACCAAGGCGTACCTGCACCACCTCTTCAAGGCACAGGAACTCCTGGCCATGCAGATAGCCAGCATCCACAACCTCGCCTTCTACCTACGCCTCGTCACCGACGCACGCCAGCATATCGAGCAGGGTGACTTCGTGGAGTGGAAGCGCTCCATCATCGACCAGATAGGAAGGAGAATCTAGAAATGAAGTATCTCAAGACTATATGGAAATATTGCCGGAGACTCAACCCGTTATGGTTTGTGAAGCGCATCGACTGGTACATCATCAAGAAGTTTGTAGGCTACTACTTCTTCTCGATAGCACTCATCATATCCATCGCCATCGTATTCGACTTCAACGAGAACCTGGCTAAGTTTTCCGAGTACCACGCCCCTGCACGTGCCATCATCCTGGACTACTACGCCAACTTCGTACCATACTTTGCCAACTTGTTCAGCGCATTGTTTGTGTTCGTGGCGGTGATCCTCTTCACCTCCAAGCTGGCAGGCAACTCAGAAATCATCGCCATGCTGGCATCGGGCATGTCGTTCAGGCGACTGCTGCGCCCATACCTCTTCACCTGCGTGCTGCTCTCGGCACTGAGCTACACGCTCTCGGCATACGTCATCCCACACGGCACGGTGGTGCGCCAGAACTTCGAGAGCATGTACAAGAACAAGAAGAAGATTACCTCGGCAGAAAATGTACAGCTACAGGTAGACCGGGGTGTCATCGCCTACATCCAGCACTATGACGACAACCAGAAGAAGGGCTACGGCTTCTGTCTCGACAAGTTCCAGGACAAGAAACTCGTGAGCCACCTCACGGCGACGGAGATACAGTACGACACCATCTCCGACTCCAAGTACCACTGGAAACTGCGCAGCTGGAAGGTGCGCAAACTACAGGGCATGAAGGAGCACATCACGAGTGGCGCACAGAAAGACACCATCATCACCATGGAACCTACCGACCTGGTATACTCCAAGGGACAGCAGGAAACCTTCACCAGTCCTGCCCTCAAGGACTATATCTCCAAGCAGATAGACCGCGGATCAGGAAATGTGGTACAATATCAGGTAGAATACCACAAGCGCATCGCCTCGTCCTTTGCCTCCTTCATCCTGACCATCATCGGCGTGTCGCTCTCCTCACGCAAGCGAAAAGGCGGCATGGGTATGGCATTGGGCATCGGACTGGCTCTGAGCTTCGGCTACATCATGCTACAAACAATCTCGGCTACATTTGCCATACAGGCAGACTTCCCGCCAATATTGGCAGCATGGATGCCCAACTTCATCTTCGCCTTCGTGGCATACTTCTGCTACCGCAAGGCACCAAGGTAAGGAAAGTGAAGAGTGAAGAGTGAAGAATGAAGAATCAGGCTGCCTGTTCGGTGCAAGAGCGCCTGATTATTAATTATGAATTATAAATTATAAATTGAAATTGAATGTATTTCGACGAATTAGACTTAAACGACAACGTGCTCGACGCACTCTATGACATGCGATTCGACACTTGCACCCCTGTACAAGAGAAATGTATACCAGAGATATTGGAGGGCAATGATGTGCTCGGCGTGGCTCAGACTGGTACTGGCAAAACGGCAGCTTACCTCTTGCCCGTACTGAGCAAGATAGACGACGGGGGCTACCCCAAGGATGCCATCAACTGCGTCATCATGTCGCCTACCCGTGAGCTGGCCCAGCAGATAGACCAGGCAATGCAAGGCTTCGGCTACTACCTGGAGGGAGTAAGCAGCGTAGCTGTATATGGAGGCAACGACGGCAACCGATACGACCAGGAGCTGAAGAGTCTGCGCATGGGAGCCGACGTAGTAATCGCCACCCCAGGCCGACTCATCACCCATATCTCGCTAGGCAACGTAGACCTGAGCAAGGTGAGTTTCTTCATCCTAGATGAGGCAGACCGTATGCTAGACATGGGCTTCTCGGAGGACATCAAGACCATCGCCTCTAAACTGCCTGAGACATGCCAGACCATCATGTTTTCTGCCACCATGCCCGACAAGATAGAGGAGTTGGCGAAAACCTTGCTCAAGAACCCTGTAGAAATCAAACTCGCCGTAAGCAAGCCTGCAGAGAAAATCAAGCAAGAGGCTTACGTTTGCTACGAAACCCAGAAGATGACTATCATCAAGGACATCTTCAAGGCTGGCGACCTGAAGCGCGTCATCGTGTTCAGCGGTAGCAAGATGAAGGTAAAGCAACTCGCCGCAGCCCTCCAGCAGATAGGCATCAACTGCGGAGCCATGCACTCCGACCTGGAACAGGCTGAGCGAGATGACGTGATGTTCAAATTCAAGAGCGGTCAGTACGACGTGCTCGTAGCTACCGACATCGTAGCTCGTGGCATCGACATCGATGACATCGAGATGGTTATCAACTACGATGTACCTCACGACACCGAAGACTATGTACACCGTATCGGTCGTACCGCCCGTGCCAACCGCGATGGCAAGGCCATCACATTCGTAAACGAGCAAGACATGTACTGGTTCCAGCAGATAGAGAAGTTCCTGGAGAAGGTGGTAGAAAAGATGCCTTTGCCCGAGGGTTGTGGCGAGGCGCCAGAGTATATCAAGCTCAACAAGCCTGTGAAGAACAAGAAAGGAAGAGGAGGAAATGGCCGTGATAAGGGAGGAAATGGCCGCGGCAAGGGCGAGAGAAGAAATGGCGAAAATCGTGAAAACGGAGAGAACGCCAGCAAGAAAGCCAGTGCCAAGAGTAGACGCCAGAAAGACCGCGACCAGACCGCCCACAAGAAACACAAGGCAAACAAGCCTCAGCAGAATGGTCAGCAAGGCGAGCAGCAAGCCACGCAGCAAGACAAACAACAGCAGGCTATACAGCAAGGCAAACAACAGGCTACGCAAGGTAAACAGCAGAGAGCACAGAATGCCCAGCCAGGAGCACAGAACGCGAATGGCGACCAGCAGGAAAAACGCCGCAATAACAAGCGACGCAACAACAAGCGACGCAATGGTGAGAATAACGGTGAGCCACGCAACAACCAACGCCCTGGCACCGAAAACAATGTGCGCCCTGGCAGCAACGGCCGTGGCAGAGGCGTAGAACAGAAAAAGGGTGACAAGCCAGCCTCAGCTACACGCAAGCACACTCCTATCGTGAATCCACAGAAGAAGGAGAACGTGGTAAAGAAAATCATCAAGAGTATCTTCGGCTTCAGGAAATAGAGACACGTCATCCTATCATAACTATCATCGTGCAAGCAAATCGACAAGATTGTGCTTGCACTTTTTTTTTGGACTGCATGCTACCCTTTTAGGTTATCAGCATACGCTTATATATAATAAGGTGTAAGCACTCTATACCAGGCAACATTCCGTCTAGCAAAAAGAGAAAAGTAACTTTTCCATACTTTTCTTTTATTTTTTCTTTCTTTTTGTTTGGTTTTTCAAACTTTTTCTTTAACTTTGCAATCGCAAACGAAAAACAAGACATTTACAACCAATAAAAGATAAAAGATTATGAAAGCATCAGAAGTAATTGCGAATCTTCAGAGAAGATTCCCTAATGAGCCTGAGTACATCCAGGCAGTTAGTCAGGTACTCGGCACTATCGAGGAAGAGTACAACAAGCACCCAGAGTTTGAGAAGGCAAATCTCATCGAGCGCCTTTGCATCCCAGACCGCGTCATCGAATTCCGCGTATCATGGGTAGACGACAAGGGTAACGTGCAGACTAACATGGGTTACCGCATCCAGCACAACAACGTGATTGGCCCATACAAGGGAGGTCTTCGTTTCCACAGATCTGTAAACTTGGGTATCTTGAAGTTCTTGGCTTTCGAGCAGACATTCAAAAACTCTCTTACTACTCTCCCTATGGGAGGTGCCAAGGGTGGTTCCGACTTCTCTCCACGCGGCAAGAGCAATGCTGAGGTAATGCGTTTCTGCCAGGCTTTCATGACTGAGCTTTACCGCCATATCGGCCCAGACGAGGACGTACCTGCTGGCGACATCGGTGTAGGTGGTCGCGAGGTAGGCTACTTGTTCGGTATGTACAAGAAGTTGACTCACCAGTTCCAGGGAATGTTGACAGGTAAGGGCCAGGAGTTTGGTGGTTCACTCATCCGTCCTGAGGCTACAGGTTACGGTAACGTTTACTTCCTCCTCAACATGCTCGCTACCAAGAATATCGACATCAAGGGCAAGACAGTCTTGGTTTCCGGTTCTGGTAACGTAGCCCAGTATACAATCGAGAAGTTGATTGAGTTGGGTGCCAAGCCTGTTACCTGTTCAGACTCCGACGGTTATATCTACGATCCAGACGGTATCGACCGTGAGAAGCTCGACTACATCATGGAGCTCAAGAACGTAGAGCGTGGTCGTATCAAGGAATATGCAGAGAAATATGGCGTGAAGTACGTAGCAGGTGCCAAGCCTTGGAGCGAGAAGGCAGATATCGCCCTCCCATCAGCTACCCAGAACGAAATCAACGAAGAAGCTGCTAAGACTTTGGTAGCAAATGGTGTGATCGCAGTGAGCGAAGGTGCCAATATGCCTACCACACCTGAGGCTATCAAGGTATTCCAGGATGCTAAGATACTCTACTCTCCAGGCAAGGCTGCCAACGCAGGTGGTGTGGCAGTATCTGGTCTTGAGATGAGCCAGAATTCTGAGCGCTTGAAGTGGAGCCGCGAAGAGGTAGACGCTAAGCTTCACGACATCATGAACGACATCCACGCCAACTGTGTGAAGTATGGTACAGAGGCTGATGGCTATGTAAACTATGTAAAGGGTGCCAACGTAGCAGGTTTCTTGAAGGTTGCCAAGGCTATGATGGCTCAGGGCATCGTATAAAACGGATTCCACTGTTTACACATATAAAAATGAAAGAGACAAATGCCATGACAGCGTTTGTCTCTTTTTTTATTATCCCTGATAGAAAAGCACTGCCTTGATGTATCTTTCCATCGTGGCCTCCTTGTGCTTGGCCAATCGGTAATGAATGACCGCCTGCAAGAGAGACTTGACCAGAAGTGCCAAACACAGGCCAATAAGAAGAGCAAAAATCGTGGTAAGCATGGTACCACAAGCCCATACTGGCGACTTATCGGGGAATGCAGAGAGCACCAAGACTGGCAGTATCGTAAGAAAACCACCTACCGTGAGCTGACCACGCTTGGAGCCACCCATATCCAATATGGCCTGACAATCGAAAAGATAATCGTCCAACTCCATACGGGTGATGCCATAGTCCTCCATCTTAGGGAAGTTGGCACAATCGCCAAACATGGCTATCTTGCCTGTCACTTTATGTTCAAAATCATCGAAGAATTGCTTTTCTGGTTCTCGGATATTCATAATCGTTAGTTTAATGTGGATATATCATGTCACTAAAAAAGAAAGCAGTGCCCCTATAAGCCGAGTTCTGTTCCCCTTACATGAAGAGGTGCCTGTCATTTATCTAGTCCCAGAGTCACCCCTGGGCTCAAGCACTCTACCCTCCACAGTAGCCCGAAGACTTCGGACGAGCCGCCCTCTTACTGCGGTATACATGAGCTTACAGCTCCCAGATGGCACAGCCTGACGATCACTCGCCAGCTGGTGGTCTCTTACACCACCTTCTCACCCTTACCCGACACTACCCCCGCATGGATACGGGATAAGTTTCGGGCGGTTATTCTCTTCTGCCAACACCTACTGTCGCCAATAGCTTCTAGTTTCGGAAGTGGGATGCCCTATGCTGCCCGGACTTTCCTCTCGCACCCAAAGGATGCCAGCGACAGACCGAGGCACTGCTTTCGGAATGCAAAAGTACAAAAAAGAATCGACAACTAGACATAAAAGGCTAACTTTTTTCTGCCAACTCGCTCTTTCGTTCCTGGTTTGTCCATTGAAAATCGCCGGAGAGAGCAGCATCATATTAAGATTTGTTTAGCAACACAAACGCTTTAATTCCACATACAAAACTATCACGTCCTTAGATTCTTTCAAATATTTGTAAAAATAGACATTTTCTTGTTTAATAGCCGTTAAAGTGTTAATTTGAAGTGTTAAAACGGAATAAATTTACATCACGTTTCACGCATTTCTCAAAAATTGCATCTATATTTGCAACCGAAAAGCTGAGACAGTCGTCCGCTGCCACACACTGGCAGAAGACCAAGATGTCAGTCTACATCAGTTTGGCATGATATTGGCTAAGCCTCAGCATAGTTTCCTAAGGAAACACATCAAGAAGAATAATAATTAAAAGAGTAATAATTAAAATCGAAATAGACATGAAAAAGTTAACTAATTATGTAATTGCAGTGCTATGCGTAGGTTCGCTAGCATTCTCAGCAGGTGCTTTCATGAAGGTAAACGCTTCCACTACGGCAGCCAACACGGCAGCACCAGGTCAACCCGTAGACTTGACATACGCAGCAGAGAAGGCTCTGCCAGCCGTAGTCCATATCAAATACGTACAAAACTCCAAGGTGAAGACCGTGGATGTACAGGACGACCCATTCGGAGGCTTCTTCGACCCATTCGGATTCTTTGGCAACCCTGGCCAAGGTAACGGCGGCACCCGCAAGCAGCAAGTGCAAACCCCTAAGATGGAAGCCACAGGCTCTGGCGTTATCATCAGCAGCGACGGCTATATCGTAACCAACAACCACGTGGTGGAGGGCGCAGACGAATTGACCGTCACCCTGAACGACAACCGTGAGTTCTCTGCTCGCATCATCGGTACAGACAAGACTACCGACCTGGCATTGATCAAAGTAGACGGCAAGAACCTCCCTACCCTGGCTATCGCCAACAGCGACAATGTAAAGGTGGGCGAATGGGTTATCGCCGTAGGCAATCCATTCGGTCTCAACAACACCGTGACGGCCGGCATCATCTCCGCCAAGGCACGCTCATTGGGTCAAAATGGTGTAGAGAGC
Source organism: bacterium (assembly GCA_963657075.1). GTDB lineage: Bacteria > Bacteroidota > Bacteroidia > Bacteroidales > Bacteroidaceae > Prevotella. The sequence goes on from CAVKLF010000011.1 coordinate 14,346, forward strand.
TTCATCCAGACTGATGCTGCCATCAACAAGGGCAACTCTGGCGGCGCCTTGGTCAACACCCAGGGAGAACTGGTGGGTATCAATGCCATGCTTTACTCTCAGACAGGTTCCTATGCAGGTTACGGATTCGCCATTCCTACCTCTATCATGAACAAGGTAGTGGCAGACCTCAAGCAGTACGGCAGTGTACAGCGTGTAATGCTCAGCATCCAGGGTAGCGACGTACTCAACTACATCAACTCACAGAAAGACAATGGCAAAGAGGTAGACCTCGGAACCAACGAGGGTGTATACATCGCCAAGGTAGACGAGGACGGCAACGGTGCTGAAGCAGGTCTCAAGGAAGGTGACGTCATCACGAAGGTGGATGGCAAGAAAGTAACCAAGATGGCAGAGCTTCAGGAGCAGCTCAACGGCAAGCGCCCAGGCGACAAGATGAGCATCACCTACCTGCGCAATAAGAAGAGCATCACCAAGACCATTACGCTAAAGAATGCACAGGGCACCACCTCCGTTATCAAGAGCGCAGACCTCGATGTGCTCGGCGGAAACTTCCGACAGATTACCGATGCACAAAAGAAGCAACTCGGCATCAACTATGGCGTGGAGGTCATAAAGGTGAACAGCGGCGTCTTGAAGGAATCGGGTGTATCGCGCGGCTTTATCATCCAGCGCATCAACGACAGCAACATCACATCGCTCGATGACCTGCAGAAAGCCGTGAAGAGCGCATCTACCAGCAAAGACCCAGTGCTCTACATCCAGGGCGTATGGCCAACAGGCAAGAAGGCTTACTTCGCTGTACCTTTGCAAAAGGACTAAGTTTTACTTAAATTACTACAAAATAGCAGATATTTTATAAAATGTCTGCTATTTTTTTTGTCATATCAAACAAAAAGTGTATTTTTGCACGTACTTTTAAAAAAAACAATACTACCATGAGACAACTAAAGATTTCAAAGTCTATAACGAATCGTGAAAGCGCATCGTTAGACAAGTACCTCCAAGAAATTGGGCATGAGGAACTCCTTACCGTAGAAGAGGAAGTGGAACTTGCACAGAAAATAAGGAAAGGTGATAAGAGAGCACTAGAGAAATTGACCAAGGCAAACTTGCGATTCGTAGTCTCCGTGGCCAAGCAATACCAAAACCAAGGACTGAGCTTACCCGACCTTATCAACGAGGGAAACCTAGGGCTCATCAAGGCAGCCCAAAAATTCGACGAAACACGCGGCTTCAAGTTTATCTCGTATGCCGTGTGGTGGATTCGCCAAAGTATTCTGCAGGCCATTGCCGAGCAGAGCAGAATCATACGCTTGCCCCTCAACCAGGCAGGCAACGTGACAAAGATTAATAGAGAACTCAACAAGTTTGAGCAAGAATATGAGCGCAAACCTAGCGTGAACGAAATGGCAGATCGCATCGACTTGCCTGAGGACAAGATAGCCGATGCCATGAAGGCTAACAACCACCACGTAAGCATGGATGCCCCCTTTAGCGAAGGCGAGGACGGCAGCTTGCTGGATGTTATGCCCAATAGCGACGCGCCCATGGCTGACAACGACCTCGTAAAGGAGTCGCTGTGCAAGGAGATAGAACGTGCTCTCGACTTGCTGAACGACCGTGAGCGCAAAGTGTTAACAGCCTTCTTTGGCATCGGAATGCCAGAGATGACCCTGGAAGAAATAGGTGAAAAATATGGTCTCACCAGAGAACGTGTACGCCAAATCAAGGAAAAAGCCATCAGAAGACTGCGCCACAGTACGAAGAATAAACTGCTGAAATCCTATCTGGGATAATCGCTCTGCGAGTTCTTGGATGGACGGAGGCTCACTATACACATACTCATATATAAAGATAAAATGAAAATTACAAAACTTACATGTGCCATAGTGGCGGTAGCAGCCGTCTGCTCCTTGGCTGCCAATGCCAAGAACCAGCCTAAGACTGCATACATATTCGGTCTTGCCACTTCATTCAACGACTCCACTGTCTATATCACGAGCGTACAACAGGTAGACTCCGCTTACTTAGACAGCAAAACTAAATTTCTAGCAAGTAGAGAAAACTACTCTTACCAATTACGCGACTATCTGGAACAGCAGGGCGCTGGCAACAGAACTTGCATCGTGATGTTCGACACCAACCAGAAGAAGGCAGAAAAGAAATGGAGCAAGATTTACGACCGATACACTAAAAGAGCAAAGGCTAAAAAGGCCAAGAACGGTCAAAGCATCAATGAAGCACCAGTACCTTACCAAGTTAAGATGATAGCCAACGGTGATTTCACCTTCCAGGCGATAGAGCCGAACGAGGATTTTGAGGAAGTGGTGAAGAAAGCACCCAAGGAGAAGGGCAAGAGACCAAGACCTGACGGTCCACAACCCGGAGGACAACCTGGAGCAGGAGGTCCTGGAGGCATGCCTGGTGGAGGCCCAAGACCACAATAGAAAAATAACATATTAACATATAGCGAAGAAGCCTTTCCCAAAAGAATGGGAAAGGCTTCTTTGTGTTACCTATATCTTAGGTGGAAATCTATTTCAGATACTGCTTAAACCAGTTGGTGATTTGACGCAACAGATGGTTACGGGTGTTTCCACCAAAGATGCTATGGTTACGATTGGTATACCACAGCTCCTTGAAATCCTTGTCTGCCTGCACCATCGCCTCCGAATACTCAAAGGTATTCTGAGGATGCACATTGTCATCCGCCATACCATGACAGACTAACAAGGCTCCATGCTGCTTGCCTACTCGTACCGTAGGATTGACTTCATATCCCTCAGTATTTTCCTGAGGTGTACGCATATAACGCTCCGTATATACGGTATCATAGAAGCGCCAATTGGTAGGAGGAGCCACAGCCACGCCAGCCTTGAAGACAGGGCGTCCCTCACTCATACTCATCAGGGTATTGAAACCACCAAAGCTCCATCCCCATATACCAATATTGTCTTTGTCTACGTATGGTAGGCTACCCATATAGATAGCTGTCTCCACTTGGTCTTTCGACTCCAAGTCGCCCAGACGCAAATAAGTGCATTTTTCAAATTCAGCACCGCGTCCGCCTGTTCCTCTACCATCCACACAAGCTACGATGAACCCCTCTTGCGCCAAGTAGTAGTCAAAAGCACCGCCATTACCCATGCCTCCCGAACCCCAGGAATTGAGTACCTGCTGATTGCCTGGGCCTGAGTATTGGAAGAGGATGACCGGATATTTTTTATGAGCATCGAAGTCGAGTGGCTTCACCATCCAGCCATCAAGTTTCACGCCCTCGGAGGTGGTGAACGAAAAGGTCTCTCGCTTACCCCAATTGTACTTTTGCGTCTTCTCCAGTAACGACTGATTATCTTCCAGGGTCTTGATAACCTTTCCCTTGTTGCTACGCACAGTAAATACGTATGGATGGCTATAACTGCTCCAAGTATTGACGAAATAGCGATAGTCGCCTGAGAAATTGGCAACATTGGAACCCTCGGCGTCAGTAAGCCGATCCACTTTGCCATTCTTATGCGCCACATACACCTGACGGTCGTGGGCATTAAGCATAGCAGCCTGGAAATAGATATCGCCCGACTTCTCATCCATACCATAGATATCAGTCACATCATAGTTTCCCTTCTCTACTTGGCGCACCAGTTTGCCATTCATGTCGTACAGATAGAGATGCATGAAACCATCACGATCGCTAGGCAAGAGAATATTCTTCTTGCCCACAATGCTATTCTCTATCGCCTCCTCCTTCACATACTTAGGCACACTCTCCTGGATAAGCATCTTGCTCTTGCCCGTAAAAGGATTTACGGAATAGAGACGCATGTCGTCCTGATGGCGATTCATCGTATAGACAATGAGGCTGTTGGCATCAGGCGATGTCTTGATGCGAGGATAATAACCATCGCTATCCACAGGTACATCGAGGACAATGGTATGCCCCGACTTCAAGTCGTAGCTCCAAAGACTCACCTTTGAGTTGTCTTGTCCAGCCTTCGGATACTTGTAGGAATACTCACCGGGATAGTCGTGGTATTCGGTCTTGGCAGGATGTGAACCCTCGAAAAACTGCAAGGAATATGTCTTCACATGGCTCTCATCAAAGCGAATCCACCCAAGTGCCGTTCCATCAGCGTTCCAAGCAAAGGCACAATTGAAGCTGAACTCCTCCTCGTACACCCAGTCGGGAATACCATTGATTACTTCATTGAACTTGCCATCCTTGGTAATCTGCACTTCCTTCTCGCCATCGGTAATATAGATATTATTCTCCTTGACGAAGGCGATATGTCGGGAGTCAGGCGACCAAGTGGCCACCTGTTGGTTTTCACCCTCAGAGAGTTTCTTCACCTGTTTCCTGGCGATGTCATAAACGAAATACTCAGCCTTGAAAGAACGGCGATACACAGCCTTTCGTTTCGTTATGATGAGCATCTTTTTGCCATCAGGGCTCATCACGTAGCCATCGATAGTCTCTATCTGCGACTTCGAAGACGCAGCATCGAAGAGCACAGCTACCTGCATGCCTGTTCGGAATGAATAACTGATGATCTGCTTGCCATCCTGACTGATGGAAGCATAGAGGTCGGTTCCCTCTATCGGATTGATACCTGTAACGTACGAAGCAGAAAAGGCACCTGAAGTAATAGACTTCAAATCGAGCCTGTCTGCCGCCTGCACTGCGGATACCATCATCATGCTTACAATAAAAATTGGAAAACGTTTCATTTTGCGTGTACTAGTCTTTATATAAAGCCTCGATAGCCGAATAATCTTCGTCTTCGAGCAATTGCTTGACTGTTATCTTTGGATTGCGTTTGATATACGCATTGATTGTCTCTACATACTTGGTAGAGAACACATCCTTGCCCACTGCCTTGTTTACCGTCCACATAATCTTACCCATATGCAGGTCTCTGTCCAACTGCGGACGGGTATCGAACTGCTCCATCGGATAGATACTCAACAGATAGAAGGTCAGACAGTCTGGCACGATGTACTCTCGTTTCATCGTGCTACGCTGCTGGGCATTATAAAATTTCTTGTAGAGCGGGTATTTCTCGCCCATATACTTGTCTAACGAGATACCCACCGAATGCTCACCCACCACGATACTTTGGTCTAGGGCACCTATCTGGGCATAAAAGTAAGGTTTCTGTAGTTCTGGAATCCAATGGTTCAAGCGCTCAAAGGAACATTTCAACTGGTCGTTGATGTCATCCATGTTGGCATACTCCGCCTCTGCATCAGCGATGAGAGACTGAAGGGTGGAATCCTGGTAGAACATAAGGAAACGATTGCTGATATTTGCATCGGTAATAGTACCGAGTTGCAACATCTTTTCTATGAGTGTACGAGTCTCTATCGGATAGTCAGTGTTCATCTGCTGAAGGGCAGAGAAATCACCTGTGGTAAGATAACGACTTTCGAGACGGTCATATCGCTGCACCTGCATAGGTACAGTCTCGCTCTCCTCGTTCGACTTAAACTTAAATTCGCAAGCCGAACTGAGCAGTATCAATGCCAATATGACTATATAATCGAATATTCTTTTCACTTAAATTCACAATCTTCTCGTTACGACTGCAAAAATACTAAAAAATCTTTTAAATTCAAAGCATTTTAGCAAAAAAGTTTAACAGAAAAGCCAATAATGGGTAATTTCGTTGTTACAAATTACTCACTATTGGCTATTTGTGCAATGGTTCTACTACCTATCGGATAACGCAAGAGACCTTGACAGGCTCCTCGATGCTCTTCTTCCAATCCTTCAGCCACTGATACCACTCCTTTTCATTCTTGAATCCGTAGGTTTCGTCGGCACAGGTATAAGCGAGCTTGTAGCTCAACTTGCAGCCCGTGGGTTTCACCACCTGGGTATAGTCGTCCTTGTTGGCTGGCTGCTGGCTCACCATCGCCTCCTGTGGCACATAGATGCCGAGCCCCACAGTCTCCAACTTGTGCTTGCCGTCGTCCTTTCCTGTAGGCCAGTCGCTGCCGTAGCAGCCGCGCAGTCCCTTTCCGTCGGCATACTCACTGGAGCCTTTCACGTTGATGAGCCCCGTGGCGAAACGGTAGTCGGAGGCATCCTTGTTGAACGTTACGTCCACGTCGAAGTCACGATGTCCAGCGTAGATTGTGTAGCGTATGGTGGCATTCACGGGCTTGAGTCCCGGTGCGGGCACCCAGCCATTGTCCACCACCTCGACGATGGCACGGAGAGGTCCTTCGGCGATGATGCGTTGTTCCTGATACTTCACGTCATCGAGGAGCAACTGGTTTTTCCCATCCCAGCCTCGCAAGGCACCCAGTCCATAGGTATTGCCCACCCAGAGACAGTCGTCGCCCGACCCTGCCTGGATCTGTTCGTCGGATGGATAGAACTGGGTATCGTAGATGACCAGCCCTTTGTTCACCTTTCCATAGAGGTCGATGGTCTGCCGGTTGTCGAAGTAAACACGCATGGCTATCAGGTCGCTCTCGAAACAGGCTCCATGCGAATGCACATAGTGGAAACAGTCTTTGGTCTTCTTGTCGAAGGAGATGCTGCGCAGATAGATGTCCTGCTTATTCTTGGCAAGTTTCTTGTTCTTGCTAGGCAAGCAGAGCTGGGCAAACGTGCGGGCAGGATAGTCGGTCTGCTTGCCGTCGGTGAAGAGCTGGATATTGTATTCCTTGGTTTCCTTCTTTCCGAGGTCTACCAGGAAGCAAAGCTCATCATTGGTGCAGTCGCGGTCGGTATCATCGAGCTGCGAGGGAATTTCCCGGCCGTCCACGGTTACTACAGCTCGCTGGATATCGCCATACTTACGGATGTCGAGCACCACCGGCTCGTCGGTTTTGCTAGTCTTGGACGGGTTAGACACCGTCAGGTTGAAATTGGCTTGTGCCTGGGCCGACATAGCCATGAGCGATGCCATTGCCACCATCATCATTTGTTTCTTCATCATAGATTTTGCGTTTAAGAATTTGCTATATCTGTTTTGTTATTTGCTATGCGTTTTTATTGATTGCCAGAAGTTGTCAGAGTTGCGAGAAGAGTTTTTTGCCCTTGGCGTAATACTGCCAAAGGATTGAGCACCTGTATATCTGCGGTATCTCCCCCTCTACCCTGCCAATCTGAATTTTCCTGCGGTCTGCAGCAAACTCGCTGCGCCATGCATAGAAATCCCGGCGCGCCTTGAACACAGCCTTGCAGTCTCCCCAATTACGCTTGAGAAGAAGCATCTCGAAAGCTGCAAGATAATCCAGCCACCATCGTATGCGCATCACACGATTCAGTTCGTTGTCACTCAGGTTCTTATAAAGCATGGTTAGATTATTTCTGAAATTAAGGTAAGTCTTCATCGGGTTGCTTTTAGGCAACGTACCGCCCCCCACATGATATACCTCGCTCTCTGGGATACAATATATTCTTCTGCCCATCAGGCGCAATCGCCAACAGAGGTCTATCTCCTCGTTATGGGCAAAGAAGCGTCCATCCAGACCGCCAACCTCCCAGTAGTCCTTCGAACGAATCATCATGCAGGCACCTGTAGCCCAAAGTACCTCTTGCTGATAATCATACTGACCATCATCTCGTTCCACGGTATCGAAGATACGGCCACGGCAGAATGGATATCCATACTTGTCAAGAAATCCACCACAGGCTCCTGCATACTCGAAGCTATCCTTGTCACACTCTGCCAAGAGTTTAGGCTGACATGCTGCTACCTGTGGATGCGAATCCATGAATTCGATGAGTGGTGTAAGCCAGTGATGCGTCACCTCTACATCACTGTTCAGAAGCACATAATACTCGGCATCTATCTGTCTCAAGGCACGATTGTACCCTTCGGCAAATCCAAAGTTCTGTTCCAGCACGATGGTCTTCACCTGCGGAAACTGTGTTTCCAAAAGACACATAGACTGATCACTCGAACAGTTGTCGGCAACCCATACCTCTGCATCCTGTCGGGAATATTCCACGACATTAGGCAGATACTTAGCAAGCATCTGCTGTCCGTTCCAGTTTAATATAACGATTGCTACTTTTGCCATGTCCAATATATTTTTTCACAAGGTAAATTACCCTTGATAGTTTTTCTTCAATTGATTGTTCAAAAGATTGGTAAACTCATAGTTCTTCAATCCCCATTTAGGAGCAATGAGCAGTTCCTTGGGAGACTGACTGACAAATCGTTCCAGCACTAAATTCTTTCTGAGCTTCTGAATGTACCTCACGATGACATCGATATACTCTTCTACACTGTACACCGGAAAGGGATGCTCAGCATATTCTTGCGCCAGTTTAGTTCCTTTGATGATTTGCATCTGATGGATTTTCAATATATCAAGTGAAAGCGAAGAGATGATGGGAGCTTGCCGTATACTCTCCTCTGCATCTTCTCCAGGCAAACCGATGATGATGTGTCCACCCGTCAAGATACCACGCCGATGGGTTCGCTCCACTGCATCACGACTGCAAGCAAAGTCGTGTCCACGATTGATACGGCGCAAGGTTGCATCGTTGGCACTCTCGATACCATACTCCACAAGCACAAATGTATGGTGGTTCAGCTCCTCCAGATAGTCTAGCAGTTCTTCACTTACACAGTCTGGCCGCGTACCAATTACGATTCCTACGACATCTGGCACCCGCAAAGCCTCCTCATACATCTGCCTCAGTTGGTCTACCTTAGCATAGGTATTGGTATAAGCCTGGAAATAGGCTAGGTATTTCATATCGGGATATTTCTTCGAGAAAAACCGTTTACCTTCCTCCAACTGCTCGGTGATAGACTTTTTGCGATTGCAATAGCTGGGATTGAAAGTACGATTATCACAATAGGTACAACCGCCACTCGATATTCTCCCATCCCTATTGGGACAAGAGAAACCTGCGTCAATCGAAATTTTCTGGACCCGAAAGTCAGGAAACTGATTCCTTATCCACGTACCAAAGTCATTATAATAGGGTAGCATAGAGTGCAGTCTTATCGTGATTAAAACCTCCGAGTCGCACCTTAATAAGCTGGTTGTCATACTCCTCCTTAGCAAGTGCCGGCGACAATTCCACCCGAATATAGTTGTCTGTAAAACCATGCATTGCCTTACCACGGGGAGCCTTCTCGAAGAGAACTTCAGCCACCGTTCCGATATACTGGGCATAGAAAGCCTGCGTCTTCTCTTCACTCAACTCCAAGAGACGCTTAGAACGTATTTTTTTCTCCTTATCACTTACCACATAAGGAATCTTCAAGGCTGCAGTACCAGGACGCTCTGAATATGGGAACACATGGAGTTGGGTTACCGGAAGGCTCTTCAAAAACTCATAGCACTCCTCGAAACACTCAGGTGTCTCTCCTCTGCATCCTACCATCACATCCACACCAATAAAGGCATCTGGCATCTTCTCCTTGATGAGATTCACCTTGTGGGCAAAGAGCGCCTTGTCGTAACGACGATGCATCAGTTTCAACACCTCGTCGCTGCCACTCTGCAAAGGGATATGGAAGTGAGGCATGAATGCTCTACTCTCCGCACAATAGGCGATGAGGTCATCGTCGCAAAGGTCTGGTTCCAAACTAGAAATACGATAACGCTTAATACCTTCCACCTTGTCCATTTCTTTCACGAGGTCGATGAATCGTTCATGGGTAGTCTGCCCGAAGTCACCGATATTGACACCCGTAATAACGATTTCCTTGCCACCCTCGCTTGCTGCCTGCTCACATTGAGCCACGAGCGATGCGATGCTAGGATTGCGAGAATTGCCACGAGCAAAAGGTATGGTGCAATAGGTACAATAATAGTTGCAGCCATCCTGCACCTTCAGGAAGTAACGAGTACGGTTTCCACGAGAGCAAGAAGGTTGAAAAGTCTTGATTTCCTTAGTCTTCACACTGTGATGTAAGTGAAGAGATTCTGAAAATTTCTGTGCCCAGGCATCACTGAGATATTGCACGAGATGCGCCTTCTCATTAGCTCCCAGCACGAGATCCACCCCTTCTATCTTACTCACATTTTCCGACTCCAACTGGGCATAACATCCCGTCACGATAACGAATGCGACTGGGTTTTCCCTAACCATGCGATGGATAGCCTGTCGGCACTTATGGTCTGCCACCTCTGTAACCGAACAAGTATTGATAAGACAAATGTCAGCTTTCTCTCCCTTCTGCGCAGTAATAACACCCATATCTTCGAGCATCTTGCCAAAAGTGGAAGTTTCAGAGAAATTAAGCTTACAACCCAACGTATAGTAAACTGCTTTTTTGCCTTGGAAGGCACTTGAATCTATCATAATTATATGACCCTTTTCTTTAAGTTCGGGAAGTAGTAACTCCCAATATCTGATAAATATTTGAGGTTATAAGAACCCTTTGAAATGCAAAGATACAATATTTTTCGAGTATAAAGGTCGTTTTAAGATTTTTTATTCCCGTTTTTTGGCATAAGTAAAGTTTTTAGGCAGTAACGCATGGATAGAGGATACCAGAAGACACTGGTGTCATCCTATCTCGCAAATTGATTTATCGCATTCCCAAACTCAACAGGAGCACCTTTTAGTTTTCCTAAAAGAAGAAATCTACCAAATTATCGGGTATATTTTTCACGCCAAACTACATAGGGTATAAAAACGAAAAAGCCGCTAGACCGAAGTCCAGCGGTTGTTTCTCTCATTTTTCGTTCGTAAAGTAATTCTAAATTACTTTGCAGAATCAGCAGCAGCTGTATCAGCAGCAGCAGTGTCAGCAGCAGCAGAATCTACCTGAGCTGTGTCAGAATCAGCAGAAGCTGCGTTCTGAGCTGTTTTGTTACCACAAGATGCGAAAGAGATAGCTGCGATAGCTACGAACATTAAAACTAATTTCTTCATTTTCTTTGCTTTTTAAATCTGTAAAACAATCATTTGTTTATTAAAACGTTGCAAAGGTAAGTATTTTTTCGATATGTTGTTCTTTTTTTCATGACTTTTTTTCGAAGCATTTTGCAACAAATCTACAAATACTTATAAATCAACAACTTACAAACTGCTAACAAAGGTTAAATATTTTCACTCATTGAGAAGCAGCCTTTTTTTTAACACTTTTAGCGCATTTCTTAAGTTTCTCATCATAGGAAGACCCCCCTCTGAAACTTACTCCTTCACGACTCTAGCCCTACGGATAATGATGTCCTCCAGCGGACGGTCATTATTATTCTTATCGGTGGCAACATTCTGTATCTTGTCCACCACATCCATGCCTTCGAGTACCTCACCGAATACGGTGTACCCACCATCGAGATGAGGAACTCCTCCATACTTCACATAGCCATCCATCACCTGCTTATTGGGTAACACATAAGTTCTGTCCTCCCGCTTTTCTTTCTCATAAGTATACTCAATCTGTCGAGGCGAGAAATTTCTGCCCCAAGTGATGTAGAAGTCACAGGGAGCAGAGGCAAACTGTGGATTCTCCTCGTCACCCTCACGAGCAGCACATAGCTGCCCACGTTTGTGGTAATACTTCGGATAACGTATCTCGGCAGGCACGGTATAGGCGGTGTCAAACTTCTCCACTTTTCCTGGTGTCACCTTTCGGGTGGAAGGGTCACCAGCCTGCACCATGAATCCCTTGATGACACGATGGAAGATACATCCATCGTAATAGCCATTCCTTACCCACTTGAGGAAGTTGTCTCGATGCAGAGGGGTGTCATTATAGAGTGCTACCCGAATATTACCCATGGTGGTTTCGAGCAAAACCTCTGTACAGGCTTTGTCTTGATGCACTGCAGCCGTATCTACGCCCTCTATCGCAATGCCCTTACGCACCTCCACGTTCTCAGGCCATGCCGTTGACTGGGCGCAGACACGCAGACTAACTCCCCACAAACTGATGCACATCAGCATCCATACTAGCTTTTTCATATCTCTCATGTAGTTTAGAAATCCAAATTATTCATCCAAAAAAGTTCGCAAGCCTTCTACAATTCTTCCACAATTTCCGACATTGCCTTACGTTTTTTCTCGCCACAAGGACAATCTTCGGCTATATGGCCTATGGGTATGATGACTACAGGTTCATAGCCCTCATGATGAAAGTACTTGTCGACAATGGTTGGATCGAAGGCACATACCCAGCAAGTGCCGAGTCCTCGCTCGGTGGCAGCAAGACATAGGTGCTCGGTGGCGATAGCCACATCGATGTCGCCATGAGGCTTACTGTCATACTTGCGCACCCAATTGTCCTCCACGTTCTTCATACCTACGATGTACATCGGGGCTGTCTTAAACCAAGGCCGATCATAGGCCTCCTGCAATTGCTGCTTAGCTGGCTCCGAACGCACAATGAGCCAAAGCCAAGGCTGTCTGTTGACTGCCGACGGTGCCAAACGCACACACTCCATCACATACTCCAGATCCTCTTGACCTACGGGATCCTGGGTAAACTTGCGAGCCGAGAATCGTTCTCGGCCCAATGACAACATATCTTTCATACGTCTTTCTATTTACAAGATTAATATCCTTAGAATCTAAATTGCAACTGCGCATCTACCATATTATAATTATGGTCTGTGAGCTTGCGGTCGTTCACACGAACATATGACATCGTAAACCACAGTTTCTTATTGAACATATAATCGGCGGCCAACTCATACTGAGTCTTGGCAGAGCTCCATTCGGCTGCCGGCCGATATACTTGCCAACGTCCCTTTACGTGTACCTTCTCCTTCTTGATGGGGGCTATGACCGCCACATATCCACCATCCGCCTTGTCACCGTACTTGGAAAGTGAGCAATCTGTGGAACTGACATCATAGGCCTTATCGAAACCTTTTCCCGTACTGTGGACGTACTCGGAGCGGAATGTCCAGTCGTTTACCACATAGTCGGCACCCAGCGCATATCTGTGCTGCGGCAAGCTGCGCACACCCGTACGTTCCTCGCCAGTCTGCTCATCCGTCCAGGTTCCCTTACGAGCATAGGTTCCTTCCCAACCAAACACACCCACACGCATACCCTTGACAGGAGATATCCAAAAGGTACCTATCACATTCTTGCGCTGGTCTACATCCTTGACATTAATACCCTGTCCGTTCACCACAGAGACAGCATAATGCAACAGAGGCTCGCCCCCTCGATTTTTTCCCCAGTCTCCATTGAGTTGCACACCAATATCGCGACCATTACTGGAATGCATGCCCGATCGGTCGGTATACCCCGTCAAGTCGTCTATAAAGTCACAACTGCCCTTAAACTTATTATCTATAGGGTGATATATGCTCTCGAAGGTGAAAGGCAGAGGAAACTGTCCCACTCGCACATTTGCGAAAGGATACTTCTGCCAATCTACGTAAAGATCCAGAAGGCGAGGCGAACTGGCTATCGAAGAAGAATTGCCGCTAATCTGGTACTGCACCTTCCAAGCGAAATCTTTTGCCACTTTTCCGTCGAGCGACAAGCGCACAAAACGAAAATCAAAACTATTCTGACTGTTTCCATCTGGCGAGGATGCCTGATACCTAACGATGCCAAATCCACTCAGCCTCATATCATGAATCCAACTCGTTCCATTGCCTTCCGCCTGGGATGTCAGCGCAATGGTAGTCAAAGCCAACCCTACTCCTACTCTCTTAAAATTTATCATAACACAAAGCTCTTAACGTTTTTAATGCAAAAATACTATAATATCATCGAAAAAACAAAGATTTACGGATATTTTTAATTAATTTTGCCTCGGAATGTGGTATGCACCACTATGCGACGCGATAAATACACGAAAATAAAACGAAAAAAATAGTACAAGACAAACTACATTACAGCCACCTTTTTAGAAAAGAAAAAGCCCCCCCCTTCGAAAAGGAAAAACGGCTCTAAAACAAAAACAAAAAACAGATGAACTACAAGAATTGGCTGATACTCTCAGCCCTCATTATACCTACGACTAACGCCCTCGCTCAGGATGAGGACGAAATCAAGCTGCACTACGTGAAGGGAGACACCCTGGCATTCTATGCCGACGCCTACGTGCTGCCCGAAGGTGCCAATCTAGACCGCCTGCTCCGCAAACTGCCAGGCGTAACCTATTACAGCAGTGGCAACGTGGAGATAGACGGCATCACCGTGAAAGAGATGACAGTAGACACCAAGTATTTCTTCAAGAATACCATAGCCAGCATCACCTCGCGCATTCCTGCCTATGCCATCTATATGGTAAAGTTTTACGACTACGACCAAGGCAAGCGCATGAGCATCACACTCAAGAAGGAATACAAGAAGAAATGGTGGGCAGAATTTTCTGCCGCAGGCGGACCCAACAACCGATACTCGGACAAGGCATTCGCCATGATAGACGACAAGAAACTGCGCATGACGGTGTATGCCAACGCGAACGACATCAACGATAGCCGACAGCCCGGACAGGAGACGGAATGGACGCCAGCCGAGGCTGCCAAAAACCAGCGCACCACGCAAGCTGGCGGCATCGACTACCGACTTAAGGAGAAGAAATGGGACGTGTTGGGATATTTCACCTACAACCGCACCAACACGGAGACCATCACCGACATTCACCGCACTAACTTCATCGAGTCGGGCAACACCTTCCAGACATCGCACGCCGCAGGCAACAACAAGAAGATGAAAGTAGACACCTATCATGACTTCCACACCGTATGGGGAACCGTAGACCTGCACGTGAAGCCGAAGTTCTCTTACAGCTCGGGCAATAACACCACCGTTACCACCGCCGCAGAATCTACTGCAGAAAGCCTACTCGGCACCAGGGCTGAAGAAGCTTCGGACGGTCTCATCACCAAGAGCCACAGCCTCTCCTCCACCCTAAGTCACAACTACACTGCTGGCATTTCTGCCACAGCCAGCATCAAGTTTGACAACAAACGCAAGCAGCTGAAGGCGGAGGTGGGCGCTACCAACAAGGGCGGACGTGAGGACAAACGCACGGAGCAGACCATCGACTACTATGACACATCCATCGACTCCACCTACCATTACAGCCAGCGACTCTTTACGCGCCCCATCGACTACACCGACTATTATGCCAAGATGAGCTATATCTGGCTGAATCGCCACATGCTCACCACCCTGCAATACCAATACAAGCACATCGACCAGCATGAGCAAATGGCAGAAGATGGTACGAAGAACGGCAACAACAGCTACGAGCAACGTGAGCACGACAACTATCACGAACTGACCCTGAAGGCCCGCTGGGGTATCACCAACAAGCTAGGCGTATGGAGCATGAACCTCTATCTACCCCTGGGTCTGCATACCATCGACCGTAGCTATACACGGAGCGACTTCGACCGCCAGCATACCGACCGCTACTGGGCATTCGATGCCAAGAACACCTATATGCAATGGCGAAGCAACAACCTGCGCCACAAGCTGACACTCTTCTTCCAGAGCACCTCGACAAGGCCAGAGATAGAGCAGACAGAGCAAGTTACCATCACCACTGATGCACAAAACTACTATCGGGGCAACAGCCAGCTGAAGAGCCAGTGGAAAGCGGACACCCGACTGACATACACCTACCTGAGCAAGGACATGAGATATGAGAACGCCCTGCAAATAGTACGGGAGCAAACGCTCAACGCCATCGTCAACAAATTATCGTATGACAAGCCGTCGGGCAGAAAGCTCTATACCTACGACAACGCCAACGGCAACAACAAGACTACGATGAAATGGGTGCTAGGCATGCCGCTCAATGCAAGCTCCACCCTCTTCCTGCATAACAACGTGGCGTATAGCATACAGCAGAAGGTAAGCTTGGAGGAGACGAAGAGCAACGAGGTGGTGGAGACCGTGAAGAAGAAGGCTACCGTGCGCAGCATCGACGACGACTTGCGTCTGAAATGGAAAACGGGAGCGCAGGTGTTTACCCTCCGCTCTCGCTTCCGCCAGTCATATACCCGCAACGGCAATTCTGTATCGCGCCCCATCGACTGGGAACTGGGCTTGCTAGCCCATCTGCACCTGCCTTGGAAGCTCGACTTAGCTAACAACTTCAACCTCTACGGCAGGAGGCGCTATGCCACCAAAGAACTTAACACCACCGACCTTGTATGGGATGCCCGCCTTGTGCGCACCTTCCTGGGCGACAAATTGATGGTGGTGCTGGAGGGCTTCGACATCCTCAAGCAGCTGAAGCACGTGGAATACACGCAGACCTCCAGCTACACGAGCAGCAAGTCGACCAACGTTATCCCCTCGTATGCCATGGCGTGCGTGGTGTATCGCCTCAACCACAGCACCAAGAAGTACAAGCCCAGCTTACACTGGTACTAATGCTTTCTGAACATCTTGTCCACGACGACGGCGATGGCTCCGTCGCCCGTAACATTGCATGCCGTACCAAAACTGTCCATAGCGATATAGAGAGCTATCATGAGCGCCTGCATATCAGAAGAGAAACCGAGAACGGATGCCAGCGGCCCCAGAGCAGCCATCACCGCCCCACCAGGCACGCCTGGGGCTGCCACCATACAGACAGCCAGCACCAAGATGAAGTTCATAAAGTGAAGCAGGTCATGGGGCATACCATTGATCATGCAGATGGTGAGCGCACAACAGGTAATCTTCATCATCGAACCTGAGAGGTGAATGGTGGCACACAGGGGCACCGTGAATCCTGCGATGCCATCCGTGACCCCATTCTTCAACGTCTGCTTCAGCGTAACGGGAATGGTAGCTGCCGACGAGGAGGTACCCAAAGCCGTAAAGTAGGCGGGCAGCATGTTGATGAGCAGCTTGAGAGGGTTCTGGCGAGACACACCGCCTGCTATCAGAAACTCGTATACCAGGATACACACGTGAAGCACGAAGATGACCACGATGATTTGGGCGAAGACCAACAGAATGCGATAAGCCTCGCCCGAAAAGGTCATATTGAGGAATATACCGAATATATAGATGGGCAACAGCGGAATGATGGCACGGCTGATGATGCCCGAGACGATGTCCTTGAACTCGCCGAAAACGTTCTTCATGGTATGCGCCCCCTTATAGGCGATACCCAAACCTGCGACAAACGAGAATACGAGCGCACTCATCACATCCATCATGGCGGGTATGTTAAGTTCGAAGAAAGGCTTCAGCTCTTCCACCTTATCTACACTCACCTGCCCCGTCTTTGCTACCATCGAGGGAAAGAGCGCCAAGCCCGTTCCGTAACCCAGCAAGCCTGCGATGATGGTATCGGCGAAGGCCAAGCCCACGGTAACGAGCAGCAGTTTGCCTGCCCCATGACCGATGTCAGCGATGGCAGGCGTTACCAAGCCCACAATAATGAGTGGTATCATAAAGCCCAAGAACTGGCTAAAGATACCATTGAAGGTGAGAAAGCATCTCACCAAAGTCTCGTTAAACACATTGCCCAGCAAAACACCTAACAGAATGGCGATGACTATTCTCGCCAACAGGGGAATCCGTATCTTCTTCTTTTTCATTTTCTTCTAGCTTTTCAAATTACAAGATTGACCAGACATCGCCCTCTTGACATACACCTTCTCCTTCTTGGGTGATGCCATCATAAACTTTGTCAAAACCACATCTCGTGCTGTAGTTATCTCTTTCATGCTTGCAAAAGTAATAAAAAAATAAGATAAAT